>NZ_JBXWOP010000005.1:0-231494 GCF_059610965.1 Ruegeria sp. CDSB136 | reverse complement strand
CGTCTTGGCCTCGCACAAGCCTGGTTTTGAGGACATATTTCTAGGTTCCACTGCGAACAGAGTCGTGCATCACGCCAGGTGCTCGGTTCACGTAATTCGCTGAACCAAACCTTGCGGTGCGAGATCTTGATCGAATGGCCTCTTTCTTCGTTAGTGTTGATTGTCACTGAGCGGCAATTGAGGAGACGAATTCCCGATACAACTACTGGCACTTTGGAAAGCACTGTTTTCCGGGGCGCTTAAATGCGGGCTCGTTTGCCGCAAGTTGGCAGGGAAAATGGGGCGTGTATGTAGCTTACGACATCTGCGCAAGCGACATACAAAATGGTCGACTTGATGCCGCTGTGGCACAAGCTGTCTTTAGGTAAGGGTTTCTATTCGCAGACGCCCAAGCCGACTGCCAGCGTATCAAGAAAATAATCGAGACTTGGCTGAAATCCGGGGCGTTGGTCACAGGGCAGAAAACAGGTGCTCAACGCAAGCCTGTCCCAACTGTGGAGGTAGGCGAATGGGCAACGGTATGATGTGCGCCACCACCCAAAAATCATGGGTGGCGCAAGGTGACGCTAACACCCCCAAAAACAGTTGCGCTACCACCACCTCCCCTAAAAGGGGCGGGGGTGGTGGTGGCGCTGCGCCACCTGTCCGCTCGCGGGGTGGTCCAAAACAAAGTTGCAAACGCGACGGCGAGATGTCGGCAGGGACCTTGCGAAGACCACGGACGAACAATTTTCACGCGTCATGGGGTTTGCAGACTATGTTAATAAATGCTGTTGTTTATTGATGGGGAGACCGACGAAGCTGGAAGTCAAGATACGTTCGCTCTTTCAAGGCGATCCCATTGATTGGTGTGAAATTCGGTCACGTTGGCGGTCGTGCCCAGCAGAGGCGCACAAGCACCCAAGCGTTGTCTTCAGATAAAAGGGTAACTTCGAATCCAAACACAATGTGTGTATTGACATCTCCTAAGTGATCATTACACACTTAGGGAATGAAGTCTGGTCATCTGATAAAAACGATATCGAATGCGCTTGGTATCGAGCGAGCGACAGTTCACTTTGTTGCAAGGAAGCTCCGCGAAGCAGGCTTTCTGACGACAGGAGCGCGTGGTGTGAACGCACCGGAAATGACAACGCGTGATGCTGCGAGGCTTACGCTTGCGCTCATGACAGGCGCTCCACCAAACCGTATAGTCGAGACTTTTGAGATTTACCGTCAATTCCGGAATGATGAGTTCGAGCAGATCGAAACTGCAAGTGTAATTCAGCGTCTCGATTTCAAGCGAGAAAACAACGCCGAAGACTTCCTTGTTTACCTATTCGATTTCGTGTCGTCGCATCGGGACGAAGTGGATTCAGATATATCAATATATAACTTAAAATATAACGTCCATGAAAGACCAGCATACGTGATTTTTAAAAACGCCGGATTAGAAGTGTATTTCACAGCGGCTCACTTTCCCGAAATGGAAAAGTATGAATTCGAAGGTTACCCGACCGCGTGGCATAAGTCAGGGATTGCCAGATTATTTGAAATGGAAGGCATGCATGTCGAGCGCCAGATTTCGTTTGGAGAGATAGAGGCTATTGCTTCAGAGTTTGGATCTGAGTGATGCGACAAGTAGTCGAAGAAAACCAACCGGCCAAAACAGCGCCAATTGATCCTCGGGGTAAATTGACCCTGAACGGACATCTTGGTCAACGCTATGGAACAACGAGCGTCTTGGGAGGCACTAGCAGTGGCTAACGCTAGTCTCACTATCAACGTTAATGAGAAACGCATGCTGAAACAGTCTGAGGCGGCGGTTTACACTGGACTTCCTCCAAAGCTCTTCAAAACAACGTGCCCCGTCCAACCAATTGAAATGCGGCCCGGCACAGTCCTTTGGGACAAGCGCGATCTGGACAATTGGATTGATACAATGAAGGAAGGGGCCGAGATGGCAACGCAGGACGTCATTCTTGGCAAGTTGTAATGACACGTGTCAGGGTTAGAGGTTTCAAGATATTCGATGATCGGCACGGGAAACCGCGCTGTTATCATCGCGCCACGAGTCACAAGATCGACCTGGAAAAAACTCCGTTAGGATCGGCTGAGTTTTTTGCGGAATGTGCCCGCATTGCTGCCATTGTAGAGGCGAAGAAGGCGCAAGCACCTAAGCCGGGAACCCTTGGCGGTCTGGTCAATTCCTATTTCCAGACTGAACACTATGGCAATCTGTCGGACGCCACCAAGCGCGACTATCGCAAGTGCTCTGACTTCCTGCACCCAATCCGGGACACGCCTGTTTCCGCAATAACGACGCCCCTCGTTTCGGGCATCCATGACAAAGCGGCGGACAAGATTGGCTGGCGGCGAGCAAACATGGTCCGCACCTTCCTGAGTCAAGTGTTTCGTTATGCCATTCCGCGCGGTCTGATCGACCGGGATTATGCGGCAGGTGTCATTCCCAAGCCGCGCCCGAAAAATCGGCCCTATGCCAACCGGCCTTGGACGGTGGAAGAACGCGCAGTTGTGCTGGATCGGGCCGCCCCGCACGTTCGAGTGGCGGTGGCGTTGATTATGAATACCGGCCTTGATCCGTCCGATGCGCTTAAGCTGACCCGTCGCCAGATAGACGGCGACACGATCTGGGGCGTCAGGGGCAAGACGGGCCAGGAAGTTGCCGTTCCAATCGGTCCGACGCTGCAAGCGGCTCTGGATGCTGCGCCCACGCACGACGCCGTGACCATCCTTGCCTCATCAAACAGAAAGCCTTGGACCTACAACGGCTTTTCGACGGTCTGGTACCGCTTCAAGAAAAAGCTGGAAGCTGAGGGCGCTGTGCAACCCGGCCTGACACTCAAGGGGCTGCGGCATACCGTGGCCACGACACTGCGAGAAGCAGGGCTTGAGGAACGCCAGATTGCGGACCTGCTGGGGCAAAAAACCCCATCGATGGCTCGCCATTATTCCCGATCCGCCAACTTGGCAGAGCGTAACCGGATAACGATGGAAACTCTGGAGAAGGAGAACGAACGCCGATCAAAAATTGTCAAACCCTTCAAGAAAACTGTCAAACCCTGAAAGGTTCAAGGATGAATATTGAGCATTATCAAGAGTTTGAATGGTGCCCGGGGGCGGAATCGAACCACCGACACGAGGATTTTCAATCCACTGCTCTACCCCTGAGCTACCCGGGCACGGGAACGACTTTCGTCGTTGGGTGGAGGCCTTCTATGACTTGCACCACGCAGTGTCCAGAGGCTTTTTGAGATTTTTTCAATGCGGCCTTGGCGGCTCGGAATTCTCCCCAGAGAGATCCGCCTCTTCGTCCTCTTCCCGCTGGGAAGCGACCGCATAGGAGCCGTTCAGCCACTTGGCCAGATCGATGTCGGCACAGCGCTTTGAACAGAAGGGACGGAACCTGGTCACGGTGTCTTCACCACAGATCGGACAACTCATTTCAGCACCTCGGACAGGGGAATGCGTCCGCGTTTGCGTTGCAATTCGTAGTGGCCCAGGGGCGTCCAGCCCGCCAGAGTGGTCTCGATGCCATCGGCCTTGAATGCAGCGCGCAAAGCCCCTTCGAAGCCTCTGCGGTCCTTCTTGGGCATGGGAGCGAGATCCAGTGTGATCTGCCCACCCAGACCGCGCACGCGCAATGCGCGCGCCAGTGTCTTGGCACAGGCGAAATTGGCTTTTGTTCCGGCTGCAAGCGACGTGTCGGCCCCGGTATTCACATCCACCGCCACCAACGCGCGTGTCGGTTGAATGTAAAGATGACCACCACCTGGAAGTGGTTCGGAAATACCGCGCGCAACATCCAGCGCGTCGAGCACGCCATGGGTTTCGAAGCCTCCGGACTGGGTCATAACCTCGGCCGGATCAGTCCAGTCGCGCCATGCCAGAACGTGTGGGCTGTCGCCTTCCAGCAGCAACTCCGGCTCGGCCCCGGGGTCGTTCATGACCTGATCGGCATTGGCCAGCATGGCTCTGATGTCTTCGGCGATTTCGTCGGCGTTCTCGCCCAGGCAGCACGAGCGCAGGATGAGGCCGTAGTCACTGCCATCCATATTTTCATGCGCGATCTCCAGAAGCCGGTCGCGCTCATCCTCGTCCCGGATCGAGCGCGAGATGTTCAGGCCCGGCGCATCGGGCGTGATGATCGCATAGCGGCTTTTGAACAGGACGCGGTCCGTAACCGGCAGCGCCTTGCCCGGTTCCGCATACCCTGTGACTTGCACCAGCATCGATGTGCCGGGGGCCAGACCTTTGACCTGACGCAGAAACGCGGGGCCGTCGGGCGTGGTCAGGAACATTCCGCCCTGCCCTTTGACCGGGCGGTCGGCACGTGCGCGATAAATCGTACCCGGCGCGGGGGCGTCTGCGGCAATCAGGAAATCGTCCAGCTTGCCATCCACCATCAGAGCGGCGGCTTCGCGGTCGTCGATGTGATCCAGAACGATGGTGCGACCCTTCATGATACCTCACGATACAGGGGATATCCGATGCCCTGCAAAAGGGCGGCGGTTTCGGAAAGGGGCAGCCCAACGATACCGGTGAAAGAGCCGGAAATCCACGGTATGAACGCCCCGGCGGGACCCTGAATGGCGTAAGCGCCCGCTTTGCCCTTCCAGTCTCCGGTCGCCAGATAGGCGTTGATTTCAACGTCAGACAGACGCTTGACCTTGACCTGAGAAACCACGTCGCGCTGCAGGATCCGCTCTCCGCGCCGCACGGCGACCGAGGTGATCACGCGATGGCGCCGACCGGACAGGGCGTGCAGAAATTCAGCCGCCTGCCCCACATCCTCGGGTTTGCCCAGAATGCGGCGGCCCAGCGCCACGGTGGTGTCCGCGCACAGGGTGACGTCATCGCTATCCGATTGAACTGCCTGCACTTTTGCGCGAGTGATGCGGCTGCAATAGGGAATCGGCAATTCGCCCTTCAGGGGCGTTTCGTCGATATCGGGCGCGCGGATGGCATCGGGCTGCACGCCAAGCTGGGCCAACAGGTCCAGCCGTCTTGGGCTGCCCGATCCGAGAATAAACGCCATTGCGGCAGGCGTTATTTGAAGCGGTAGTTGATCCGACCCTTGGTCAGATCATAAGGGGTCATCTCGACCTGAACCTTGTCGCCGGCTAGAACACGGATGCGGTTCTTGCGCATCTTCCCTGCCGTATGTGCGATGATTTCATGGCCGTTTTCCAGCTCGACCCGAAACGTCGCATTAGGCAGGAGTTCCTTCACGACACCGGGAAATTCGAGCGTATCTTCCTTGGCCATGTTGTCTCCATCATTACGTTGCACCTGCAGAATCTACAGGGTTGTGCGCTTAAATGAGCCTATTTCGGCCTTATTTCAAGGGCGGAATCATCTATAGGCTAGATATTGTGACCGATTCGGCGCGGGGCGGCTGTTCGTCCCAGTGGGTTCGGTTCAGAACGTGGCCATCGGCGCGAACCTCGGCAATGGCGGACAGATCGACATCCGCATAGGTCCAACCCGGCTGGTTCAGGGTGCCTTCGGCCAGCACTCCGGTCTGGGGAAAGCCCTTGTCGGGCGGGCCGAATATGCCGCCTGTGCCGGTATTCATGTCGACGGCCTCGGACCATCCGTTGCTACCAACCAGCGACGACATAACCGTAACACATTGATTTTCCAACGCTCTTGACATCGCGCCGATGCGAACGCGCCAATATCCCGACAACGCCTCGGTGCAGGATGGCACCAGGATCAGATCGGCCTCGTTCAGGGCGCGACCCAGCAGGGGAAACTCGCTGTCATAGCAAATGAGGATACCGATTTTGCCAAGTGCGGTGTCGAAAAGCCTGAGCGGACCACCGGGGGCAATGTCCCAGATCTCACGCTCGAACCGGGTCATGATTTGCTTGTCCTGATGCGCGACACCACCGTCCGGCGCATAGAAAACGGCCCGGTTTACGGGGCGGCCCGGACCGTCAATCACCGGGGCGGATGCGCCCAGAATGTATGTTTTGTACGTCTGCGCGAGGCGGGTGTGCAGGTTCTGTACGTCCTCCATCCGCCCGGACACCGCCTGGATCGAGCGTTCCAGATCACCGGCCACCCCGGCCCCGTCCAGCGTCGACAATTCCATCGCGCCGTATTCGGGAAAGACCAGCAGGTCGGCGCCCTGCCCCGTGGCCTCGGCGACCCAGCGGTCCAGCTTGTCCTCGTACTGGCTCCAACTGGCGAGCCAGTCGAGATCGTATGCGGCGGTTGCGACTTTCATCGATGTGTCCCCGGTTCAAAGTTGCTGGGACATTAGATGCGGAGATGGCGCACTGTACAGCGCAATTCCTTCGAATTGTCGAACTACGCAACCACTTAGAGCCGAGACAGGAAGGCAACGATTAGCGGTCAGATCACCCGACCCCGCCATAGCGCGATGTACTAAGGTGTCGGCCATTCCGAAAAGAACCCACTGGATGCCAGGTTCGGCCTCATGAGCTGGCGCGGCGTGGCAAATGAGACATTGGCTGCCTTCCTAGAAGGCATAGCGGCGATTTGGACGAGTAAGCTCAGCCTGAACAACTGGTCATTCACCGCGTTGGCACGATGAATGGCTGTTTTGTCGGCAAGCGACCAAAGCGGCCTACAAATCCCTGATCCAGAATTGCAAAGGCTTCTGGGTCTCGCCCTTTTCCCCGATATCCTTCCACGAAAACTGCGCGATGGCGCCGGAAAGCGGTGCGTATCCGCGCGCGCGCCAGAAGGCGTCGAGCGGCCGGTATGTTTCGGGGCGCATCGGGTGGTCGGCAGGACGCTGGACGCCGCAAAACGCACATTTGGAAAACCCGTGGCTGCGGGCGTGGGCTTCGCGCAGGTCGAAGAACTTGTGGCCAACGCCCTGCCCGCGATAGTCGGGTAACAACACGGATTCCGCACAATAGAAGATGTCACCCAGATCCAGCCCGGTTCCGTCGAACGCCGCCGCGAAATCGTCGGCGTGGTCGGTCAGCGGTGCGCCGGTCGATGCGCCGATCAGGCGGTCGCCGTCGAAGGCGCCGACCATTATGGCGCGGTCGCTGTCGCGGTAGGATTGCAGATACTTTCGTTCGTAATCCAGATCACCGTCATAGAGATAGGGCCAGGCGCGGAACACCTGGATCCGAAGGCGCGCCACATCATCCAGCGCGGCCTCCAGTGCCGCGCCGGTCAGGGTGCGGACCTCGCTCACCTCAGGCATTTGCGACCTGACGGGTCCAGTCGGCAAGATTGTAGAAGGTGGTAACCCGGGTGATTTTGCCGTCCTTGAGGTCAAAGAAGGACCCTGCGGGCAGGCGGTAGGTCTGGCCGTTGGCTCGCGGCAACCCTTCATCCGTTTCCAGATAGGTGCCGTTGACGATGAACTCGGCGGCGGCGCGGGTGCCACCCTCGGCCTCGAAAACCACGATATCGGTCAGGTTCTCGCGGTAGCAGCGGTTCATATGAGCACAGAAGGCTGCAAATTTTTCCTTGCCGACACGGATCTGGCCTTCGTTCACGTGATGGGCCACATCATCGGACAAACAGGCCAGCATGCCGTCCACGTCACCGGCGTTGAAGGCTTCGAAATAGGTTTTGACGGTCGCGTTCATGATCTCTCCGTTGGTTCGCCCCAGCGATCTTTCAGATGCTGAATGATCTGATCGCGGGTCTGACGGTAGTGATGTAGCTTTTGTTCGCGTGTCTCGCCCAGTCCGGTAGGGTCCATTATTGGCCAATAATCGACATCGAGGTGAAAAACACGGGTCAGTTCCAGCGCCTTGCGTTGACTGGCAGGCGACAGCGCCACCACCAGATCGAAGGAACTGAGGTCATCGCCCCATTCTTCCATCTCGTCGAACGACCGCGAGCGGTGGCGCGACAGTTCGACATCGATCTCCTGACAGGCGGCAATGCAGAACCCGTCGATTTCCAGATCGTTATGCACGCCGGCAGACTGAACATAGGTGCCGGTGCCATAGAACTTCTTCATGATCCCTTCGGCCATGGGAGACCGGACCGCGTTGTGGTCGCAACAAAACAGGACCGACTGCGGCAACGGCTTCACGCGTCAGCCTCCGAAGTGCAACACGCAGATCAGCGTGAACAGGCGGCGGGCGGTATCGGTATCGATGTCGGCCTTCCCTTCCAGCCGTTCCTGCAGCACGCGGCTGCCTTCGTTGTGGATCCCGCGGCGGGCCATGTCGATGGTTTCGATCTGGCTGGGCGGCAGGGTCTTCACGGCATCGAAATAGCTTTCGCAGATCTGGAAGTAATCCTTGACCACTTGCCGGAACGGACCCAGCGACAGGTGAAACTCGGCCGCCTTTTCGCTGGCCTCGGTTTCGATGTCGAAAACCAGCCGTTTGTCGCGGATCGACAATTGCAGGTGATACGGGCCGTCGGGCACGGTGCGACCGTCGCGCTGTGGCAGCGTAAAGGTGTTCTCTTCGAGCAGATCATAGATCGCAACCTTACGCTCCTGCTCGATCTCGGGGGTCGGCGGAGGCAGGTTTCGGTCGTCCAGTTCGATATGCGAAATGCGGGTCATAGATCATTTGGTCCGTTCAGGTCTGGCCAGACTTATCGTAAGAGTTCTGAATGGGCAATGCGTGGGTTCGGATGCCGCGGGCCCTGTCACAAAGGGTGGTCCGAAGGGTCGATTCCGTGCTTGCGCAGCAGCGTGTCGACCAGTGATCCAGGATTGATCGGGCGACCCGAGAAGATCCTGCGGAACCACGATCCAAAGAAATGGACCGACATCTGCTGCTGCCAGTTCAGGGTGTCCAGTTTGGACAGGTCCGGTTCGTTCCACAGCGACCGGTGGCGCAGCGGGATCGGGTAGAGCAGCGTACGAGGAACGCTCATCTCGTGTTCGGGTGTCGGGAAGATGTAATGGAACAGCATGGGCGGGCCGAAGCTGAAGATGGGCAGGCTCCAATGCGTGGATTTGCCGTAGAGTTCCAGGTAATTGGTCTTTTGCTGATCGCTCCACCAGGGCGGAACCAGATCGCTGTCGAAAGCGAAATCGCACATGTTCCGCAAGGCAGGGCTGTCGCCGGGCAAGGCCAGCACGCCATTCATGATGCGGCGGGTTTTGCGGTTGGCCTTGGGGAACAGGTAGCCGTTTTCGGTTTCAAACGGGCGCAGGGCGTAGGCGTCGGTGTCAGCCCAGATGTAATCTGTCTGCTCCAGCAGTTTAAGTCGGAAAAGATCGGCATGCACGGCCGCCGACCGGGTGACAGGGTCGCGGATAATCTCGGGGGTATCGAATATCTCGCGCGCGTCGCGGGCTTCGATATAGTCCGGAATGTCCCGCAGATCGCCGTAATGGTAGACGATCGGCGTCTGATCCACGTCGGCGAAGGATTTCAGGCACAAATGCTCCAGAAAGCTGAACCGTTCTCCGATCCAAAGGGTCGCCACACGTTCCAATAGACTGATCCTTGCTGGTCGGTGAACGGTTTAGCGGTCAATCGAGCGCCCCGGAACCCGTCCCCGGCCAGGGTCGGGTCGGCTGTGGCCCGCAGGCCATAGCTTTACCCGTTCAGCCGCCTGAGGCGGGCCGTGACGGACAGCCCGTGCGCCTCGAGGCTTTCCGATGTGGCCAGTTGCTCGGCGGCGGGTCCGATCGCGCGCAGGGCTTCGGGCGTCATGTGGCTGAGCGTGGTGCGCTTGAGGAAATCCATCACACTGAGACCCGAGGAAAACCGGGCGGAACGCGCAGTCGGCAGCACGTGGTTGGGGCCGCCGACATAATCGCCTATGGCCTCGGGCGTGTATTGGCCAAGGAAAATGGCACCCGCGTGAACGGTTTTGGCGCTCAGCGCCACCGGGTCGGCCACGCAAAGCTCAAGATGTTCGGGTGCGATGCGATTTGACAGCGCGGCGGCCTGTTCCAGATCGCGGACGGTAATGACGGCACCGAAATCGCGCCAACTGGCCCCGGCAATCGCGCGGCGCTGCAAGGTCTGGAGGCGCTTTTCGACCGCCTGCGCGACCGCCTGCCCGAATGCGGCGTCGTCAGTGATAAGGATCGACTGCGCGCTTTCGTCATGTTCGGCCTGGCTGAGGAGGTCCAGCGCGATCCAGTCGGGGTCATTGTCCTTGTCGGCGATCACCAGAATCTCGGACGGGCCCGCGATCATGTCGATGCCGACCTTGCCAAAGACCCGGCGCTTGGCCGCCGCGACAAAAGCATTGCCCGGACCGGTGATCTTGTCCACGGGCGCGATGGTCTTTGTCCCGTAGGCCAACGCGGCAATCGCCTGTGCACCGCCGATGCGATACACCTCGTCCACACCGGATAGTTGTGCGGCCAGCAGGACCAGCGGGTTCACCTGCCCGTCCGGTGTCGGCACCACGATGGCCAGACGTTCAACCCCGGCGACCTTGGCGGGGATGGCGTTCATCAGAACAGATGACGGATAAGACGCAAGCCCCCCCGGCACATAGAGCCCCGCTGCCGAAACTGCTGTCCAGCGCCAACCCAGCGTCGCCCCGGCCTCATCGGTCCATTGTGCGTTCTGTGGAAGCTGTTTTTCGTGATAGGCACGGATGCGATCCGCCGCCAGTTCCAGCGCCGCGCGGTCGTCGGCCGAAACCTGTGCAACCGCTGCTGAGATTTCAGCCGCTGAGAAGGCCATGGTTTCCGGTGTCAGGTCTAGCCGGTCAAACTTTGAGGTCAGCTCGATCACCGCCGCATCGCCCCGGGTGCGCACATCGTCGATGATCTGCGCAACCACCGCATCCACATCCGGACTGTCCTCGCGTTTGGCGGACAGCAGGGTCTGAAAAGCGCTTTCGAAGTCGGGCGCGGTCGTATCGAGGAAAACGGGCATGATCTGGCACTCCGGACGTTTGACGCGGGACATATCGCCGGGAGGGGCGGGCCTCAACCCTCAGTCGCCTGGGTGCAGCGATTTGCGCATGGCAAAGCAGGACAGATCCATGCGGTCGCAACACTGCCCGGTGGCCTGCCAGCCGTGGCGCAGATAGAAATCTTGCGCGGTTTGCGTTGCCTCAAGTCGGGCATCGGAACATCCCGCAGCGATCAGTTCTTGTTCCATGCGGTTCAACAATGCCGAACCAAGACCACAGCCGATATGATCCGGATCGATGTAAAGCAGAGTGATCTCTCCGGTTTCAAACAAACCGCCGACAGCAGCCACCTGCCCGGCCCGCTCGGCCAGCCAGATCTGCGAACCGGGTTTGATCCAGCCCCGGATCGTGGCCGGGTCCTTGTTTTCCGTCCATTGCGCGATGGCCCGGGGGTCGTTCTGATGATCTGCCGTGCAAAGCTGGGTGATCGACCGGATCAGAACCCGGCTGATGTCGAACACGTCGAAAACGGTAGCGCGGCGCAGAATGACACTTTCAGGCGCGGCGGAAAACGCCTGAGATATGCCGCGCTTGTTCTGCATCTATTCGGGGTGGTGCGGGGCATGCCCGGACGGGGCCCGGTAAGGGCGCGTGACGTCCTTTAGCGTGGCATCCAGCGCCTCGACCGTCAGACGGATTGCACCGTCCCCGGCCAGCGTCAGCAACACCTGACCCGCGCCTTCTTCGCCCGGTTCAAAATCGACCGACAGCAGTGACATCACCGTATCCTTTTCGCTGCGGTCGACACCCTGGCTGGCAACAGACAGGACCGAGTCGAACACCAGCACGGATTGCACGCGCTCAAACGGGCGGCCCCGGCGGTCGGCTGCGTCCTTGTCTTCCCAGCGGAAGCGGTTGAGCAGCAGGCCAAAGCGGCGCTGCGAAGGTTGCCATTTCATCTCGGTCGCAGGGAAAACCGCGTCCTGTGCAAGGGTCGAGATCACCTGCAGGTCATCGCCGTCCTCGGCCCCCAGATTCAGCGGCGCCTCGCGCCCGTCTTCGAAACTTGCGTCTGTCATTCGCCCTTGATCCGTTCAATCTTTGCGCCCACGCCTTCCAGCTTGCGCACCACATGTTCATATCCGCGGTCCAGATGATAGACCCGGCTGACCGTTGTTTCGCCTTCCGCCGCCATTCCGGCAAGGATCAGCGACACCGAGGCCCGCAGGTCCGTCGCCATGACCGGCGCCCCTTTGAGCTTTTCAACACCAGTGACGGTCGCCGTGCCGCCATGCACCTCGATATGCGCGCCCATGCGGACCAGTTCGGGGGCGTGCATGAAACGGTTCTCGAAAATCCGCTCTTCCAGGACAGAGGTACCTTCGGCCGTGCACATCAGCGCCATCATCTGCGCCTGCAGGTCGGTGGGAAAGCCCGGGAAAGGTTCCGTGACAACGTCCACGGCGCTGACGCGGCCATTCTTGCGCGCGACCTTCAAGCCCTTTTCGGTCTCACTCACGTTGATGCCGGCCGCATCCAGCTTGGCCGCGAAGGATTCGACCAGAGACATCCGGCCGCCCAGCAACTCAACCTCGCCACCGCAGATCGCGGGGGCCAACATGTAGGTGCCCAGTTCAATCCGGTCGGTCACCACCTGATGCGTCGCGCCATGCAGCCGGTCGACACCCTGAATTTCGATGGTCGACGTGCCCTCACCCGAGATTTGCGCGCCCATCTTGCGCAGGCATTCGACCAGATCGACGATTTCAGGCTCTCGGGCTGCGTTTTTCAGGACCGTGGTGCCCTTGGCCAGCGTCGCGGCCATGACGATGTTTTCAGTCGCCCCGACCGAGGCGAACCGCATCTCGTGCACGGCGCCCTTCAGGCCGCCCGGCGCGCTGGCGTGCAGGTAACCGTCTTTCAGCGCGATCTCGGCGCCCAGCGCTTCTAGCCCTTCAACGTGCAGATCCATGGGCCGCGCACCGATCGCGCAGCCGCCGGGCAGCGACACGACCGCCTCGCCAAAGCGGGCCAGCAACGGGCCAAGCACCAGGTTCGAGGCGCGCATCTTACGCACGATATCGTAGTCGGCGACATGACTGGTCAGGGTGTGACTGGACATCGCGATCACCTGACCGTCCTGCAGCGCGGACACCTCGGCCCCCAGCGACTGCAGCAGCGTGGTCATGGTCTTGATGTCGCTCAACCGCGGTGCGTTGGTCAGCGTAAGCGGTTCTTCGCTCAGCAAGGTTGCGGGCATCAGCGTCAGACACGCGTTTTTGGCCCCCGCAATCGGTATCTGACCTTTGAGAGGGCCGTTGCCCGTCACCAGAATCGAATCCATCTGCTCTTATCCCTCTTCCTTGTCGGCCTTGTCATCGGATGCCGCACGCGCCTTGGCCTGCGCCTTGCGCCGCGCCATATTCGCCTTGAGCGCCGCTTTCAGTCGCTCTTCCCGCGCGTCCCCGGAATTGCCGCGTTTTTTGGGTGATTTGTTGTCTGCCATGACCTTTCTCTACAGGAGGCGAAAAAAACCGTCCAGACACCCTTGCGCAGCGTTTCGTTTGAGTCTAATCACCCGCCCACAGCGCTGCTGTAGCTCAGAGGTAGAGCACTCCCTTGGTAAGGGAGAGGTCGAGAGTTCAATTCTCTCCAGCAGCACCATAACTTCCTGATAATAATTAAAAATTAGGCTTCTCCCAAACAGTCAAACCGCAAGAAAGCACTGCAAAGTGCTGCATTCGCCGGCAAGATTGTTTCTGCAACGTGCAAAATGCGTGCAAATGCGGTGCAGCCAATAAGCGTCATTTCGAGAGGGGAATCCGTAATTTGCGGCGCTTCCAGAAAATGGAGAGTGCTCAAGATAGCAGAAATCCTTTTAGCGGGCGTTTCGTTTACCGCTTTGCTTCAAACGGCGTGCGGGCTCTGGACCCATGAAACGATCAGAATAAGCCACCCGCCAATGGTGCTGCAACAACCAAGCTGACCTTCTTTGCTTCCGGCATTAGGGTTTATGTCGGCAAAGTCCGGTTAATCCACGGATTAGTCGGGGGTTAATCAGGAACGCATGGGCTGACGAGGTTTCTATTTCATGTTCAGGAAACAGCTTCACAGAAGCGATGGCAACAAAAGATCCGAGTGACTCATGGTTTTCTGGCTATAAGCCAGTAGGTTACGCCCAGCGCAAGACCGATTGCTGCGTAACCAAGAAAGTACTGAGGTTCCAAATTTTTGTCGTCTAGCGTGATGATTTTTCGAGCTACAGCCATCAAGGCTGTTGCGACAACAAGCTTGATGTGGATGACGTCGGCGGTCAAATATAGTGTAATATTTGTATAGATTTCTATCGCAATGAGAACGACCAGCACGGCGCTGAAAACCGTGAGAAGGTCACTGACTTCCAAGATGTAGACAGGCGGTTCCAGCAACTTTTGGTAGGTTGTGAAACCGGCGTCAATAATTGCCATCAGAATGATTCCGAGCATCAGCACCGACAATGCCCTGACACCGTGGCGGATCATGCGGTTGCACCACCGAACAATGGCATCTTCGTGATCGGGATCTAGTTCCACATGTGCTGGGATGGGTTTGTTCTCTTCACCACTCACTGTAATCTCCAATTCCGACTTCATTCGCAAGCGTGAGAAATTTCATGGTGTTGCATCGCTCACTTCGGCTTGGACCGAGTTTTCCCATGAAACGCGTGTAGTCTTCCAGACCGATCTTTAGGTCTTCAAAGAACTCTGTTGGGCTCTGTGAGTTCATTTTCTAATCGGGGCAAATGCCTCTTTTCGGGATAAGCGGTCGACGAGCCTCGGTTCATTGACGGCGGTTCTCCATTGTCACCGCGTCTGGTTGGATTTTTGAGCCCTCTCACTGCTATTCACTGCCAAACTTTCGAACTGAGTGTGTACACCTACCACGGACTTGACTGAATCTTGCGTTCAAATCGCACATTGCGCCTGAGCGGCCGCTTCACTCAAGACTGTTTTTGTAGATCACACCATCCTTCATGATAACCGAGAAGTTGGCCTCTGGATCGACCATCAGATTGATATCCTCCACCGGGTTGCCATCCACCAGCACAAGATCGGCATAAGCCCCGGGTTCAATAACTCCGAGTTTGCCTTCGTGGTAAGGGTTTCGTGGCCCGGAGAGGGCAAGGAGTTCAGCGGTATTGAATGTCGCTTGCTGCAAAACTTTCGCTCCTGACCACCATCTTCCGCGACGCTCGAACTCCAGATTCTGCATAGCAAGAAGCGCCGGTGAGCCAAATAGGTCGACCCCAAAGGCAATCGGCAGGTCGTACTTCTGGATGAGCGAGACGAAGGTCTCCACATTGTCTCGGACTGGTGCGCCCTTGGCGATGGTGTCCGGGTCTCCTCCTGCCAGCATCTCATCGTCTGGTGTGAAGATCAGGAACTGTGGATTGAGGATAGCGCCCGCATCTCGAATTGCCGCGATGGTCGCTTCTTCCTTGATCAAATTGCCATGATCAATGCTTTTTACACCGCCGGCCAGCGCTCGCATAACCGACTCGTCTGAATATGCGTGCACCAGAACATAGGTATTCCAATCCTCGGCCGCATCCACCGCAGCACGGATCTCCTCGACTGAGTAATGCGTGGTATCAAGTGGGTCATAGGGGCTGGAGTTGCCACCTCCCAGGCTTAGTTTGATTTGGGTCGCCCCTAGCCGCAACGCCTCGCGGGTCATGGCACGAACTTCCGGCACACCGTCTGCGATGAATGACCACTGCGTCTCGAAAAAACTACGCTCGCCACGCTGCCTCGGGTGGGTTTCGTTGTACAAACGAAAGTCAAAATGCCCGGACGTCTGCCCTATGAAATGCCCGGAACAAAATATGCGCGGCCCAGGTATGATGCCTTCATCAATGGCCTGAGCAATACCGTAGCAAGGCCCTCCGGCGTCCCGCAGGGTCGTGAAGCCGCGCATCAGCATGGCCTCAGCCTCCCGCGTCGCCAACGCGCCGACATAGGTCCAATGCAGATTGTAGGCGAGTGCAATGGGACTGGCACCCAGCATGATGTGATTGTGCCCATCGATCAGACCGGGAACGAGCATGCGCCCGCCACCGTCAATTACAGTTGCGGCTTCGGGTGGCAACTCAGTGGTCGAAACCTCGGCGATAAAGTTGCCCGTGACCCGGACGTTAGCATTTTCGATCACAGTTGCATTTCGACTGTCAAAAACATCGACGTTTAAAAAAAGAGTCGAAGACTGAGGGGTTTGCCCGATCGCAGGCGAAAAAGCTGTCACCGCGGTAAGTAGGCTCAATACATTTGTAAGCTTAATCAGCATTATTTCCCTATTTTCCAGTTCACAGAGCGCGAATGTCTCCGTTCGCACACCATGATACACAGTTTTTCGATGAGCATTCAAAACTGGCCAGAAGTGCATCCGAAGAGGTGCTCCGCTTTCGTCAAAGTTTCAGACCTGATCCTCCTTATTGTTGATCAGCGTTTGTGGGATTGTTCATCAGCTCGGCGCAGTGCAACCTTTTCTGCTTTGCGGCGGTGAATATTCTCTAACTCGGCCCTGATCCATTCTTCGGCGCCCCACAAACTCTGGGCAGGAATATCCCGGCCAAAGAAATTGAACTTAAAGGCCAAATCTTCTTGCTCGTCCGAATTTTCCTTAGCCGATATAGCTGCAGTTGCCAGGCCTGTCAGAAATCTTGGTGGCAGGTTCCAATTCTCTCCCACTGGAAGCCGCTCATAACCACCCTCAAAACTAATGCGCTTACTGAACTCACCTTCGTGCACGATGGGGTTTCTAACCAATTTCCACATCGCTTCCGGCATCGTAAGGCCTTCAAATTTCGTGCCTATTACTCTGACACTGAAGGCAATCTCCCAAACGATTTCCTCTTGGTCTTCCAGCAGCTTTTTGAACCTATGACCTGATCCTTTTGACGGGTATCGCTTTTTCCCCGTCGCATCAAAAGCCTGGAAGATTGCTGTCACCGCGTTCTCGTAATCGCCAACGGCGATGTCCCTAACTGCTCTTTTCAAACGCCTACCAATTCCACTCATGATATATCCCTACTTCGGCCGTCGCGCGCTCGACCCGTTCGCCTTGATAACCTGATCGCTAACCAATGATCGGGCACCTCAGTGCCACGACTTCACGCACTTGCACCACAAAAGAGCTGCGCTTCGTTTCGGGAGATGGCCACAGCGAAACAATTGAAGCGACCTGCTGAAATCAAAAGCGAAATTTATCCGCCACACACAGGAACACCTAATTGAAAGCGTATGTCGCGCCGATCAGCAGGCCGGACTGGCTGAAGTCAAAGTCGTTACCATTCACTTCGTGATCAAACGAAATATGGCGGTATCCGCCTCTGATCATCCATCGGTCGTTTATGGCATAATCCGCCGTCAGCAAAATTTGCCAGGTCTCGCTGCCACTTCGGAACCCTCCGTAGTCCAGAAAGGCCGTACCGGACCAGCGATCAGAAATCGCATAGCGGGCGCGGAGACCTATGACAGGGTCTGTCCAACTGGCGTCTACGGTACTGGTCGTCCCAGGCAATGCCCCCGGGGACAGCGTGAATTCGGTTTCCGTGTTGAACCACCTGAACCCTCCTGCCAGATCCAGCTTCAAAGTTGGGTCTTCGTAGACGCGGTAACCAACGTAGCCGCTCAGGAACTGCGTCTTGAGGGACGTTTCCACGCCGGAGAACGCAGGCCCGGACAGGTCGTTGTCAATGGAAAGCTTGGTGTAGTTGTAATCAGTCAACAGACTCCACCGGCCGTTACTGGCCGCGAAGGCACCCATGAAGGCGAGGTCCAACTTGCTGAGCGCGTCCGAAAAACTCAGCGTTGCATCGATGTTGCCGTTCGGCGAATCCAGTGACGTTTTTGTCTCTGGCATGAACAGATAAATCGTGGCTTCGTAATTCCAGTCGCTCGACTGGGCTGCAACAGGCAGCGCTGGAACTGCCCAAGTGGCGAGAGCAGCTGTCCATGTGGGTAATCTTTTCATAAATTCCTCCTATCACATGCCGACTGCATGAACTTTCACAGCAGGGAGGGGCCAAAATCGCATTCTGGTATTCTTGTGTGAATGATGGCGATGGCGGTGATCCGAGTCAAAAGGATTATCTGATCGGGCTTCGTTCAATCAGCATTTCAACCAATGGCTTATCTGGCGGGCTACTCTTGAACCTACATATCTGAGCGGACCCACGGTTGTGCTGAAGAAACGGAGAACCAAGAGGGACGTCTATTGCCCGGAAAGATTCTCTCTGAGCGCTGAGGTTGAAGCTTCGAAAGTGTCCAGGATGTTTCGATCGGGCGCAACCTGCAACCGGATGTCCGATGCCTGTCATATACACTTTGGTTTTGGGAAAGGGTTGAGGGGCTGGCATGAGTGAGGGGGTCTATTCGGCCAGCCCCCCGTGTAGTGTTGGACGGAGGTGTGTGTGTGGTTGCTCCGTTATCTGATAAATAACAAATCGAGCGGGGCTGCGGTATTGGGGGTTCCCCGTAGTTAGGCAAATTAATCCTCCCGACATAATTCAGACAGAGCGCGGGGCTAATCGGCAGATGTGGCGCGTTCTGGTGTGTTCTGCGATTGCTGATGGGTACGAGTTTGGCGCGTCACACCACAGCACCCAGGGCGACATGACACTGCGTGGCAAATTCGCGCGGAAGCCGGAACAGGTCAGCTCTTGGGCGGCGTTGGGCGGGTCGATGCAGGTTGTGGTATTCTGAAGGCATCCACCGGCGGCATTGTATTGAAACCGCTTGGGGTCCGTTCTTGTTTCGGAGTGTCCTATGAAATTTATCAATTCTTCCACACTCATCCTTTGCGCCGCCGTATTGCCGACATCTTGCAGCACCATTTTTCACGCGGATTTCGAGAGCGGGACGCCCGGACAGTCGCCACTGTCCAACCCGCCAGGGCCACCCGCCGGCGACAGTATCAGTGTCGGATCAGAAGAGTTCTTCTTCGTATCCGCCGAAGACGCCATTGCCGGCGATCTTTCCCTGAGTATCCGTGAGCGGCCACCTGCAACAGAGACGTCCGGCGACCATATCACTTTCCGGACGTCACCGATCAGCGACGAAACCGCGCCGATCTACATCACGTGGCAGGGGCAGATTCTGGATGATGGCGGAATGATCGTAGATAGCGGTGTCGTGGGGCGGTATTTCGGCCGGGTCGTTTTCAACAATGGCCAGATTTCCATGTTTGATACACCGGTGGGCAGCTACAGCATCGGCGACAGGCACACGGTTCTGATCTCGATGTTTCCGGACGACATGGTTTATCGCCTCGCAGTCTTGGGTGACGCTTCATTAGAGGCGCCATTTGCCGAGGCGAACCTGCGCGACCTTGACGGCACTCCTGACAATGAAGGGTTCGTTGATGTTTCCGTCAGCGCCTCGGCAGATCAGAACAGGTTCTATGTCATGGATGACGTGACAGTGTCGCTGCGTGATCCAGGCGATTGATTGGGGGCATTCAACATTTTGCAGCGCCGGCGGCGGTGGATGGCCGGTCGCGGTTATTGCGCCGGATGAGAGGACAAGTTGGGCATGGGCACCCACCCCGGCAGATCATCCGGTGAAACCGACACGTGCAGATGTTCCGAGCGGTCCCGACCGACCTTGCGATGCTTGCGCAGAAGGAAGATCTTGCCCCAGCCCCTCCATGTCCCGACTGATCTGGCGGACGCATCGACCGGGAAACGCTCGCGCCAACCGTCCGGCAAGGGCAGACCATGCAGTTCTGCCTTGTCCAGCATCCAGATCAGGGAGATGTTGCTGAGTGGGCGCGCCTCTTCAAAGCCGTTCAGTTGCCCGCCGACATCGCCATGGGTGCCGCGGAACCAGACCTGTTCGACATGGCCGCGGAACTCGGGCGTACATTTCCACAGGACCGGTTCGAACACTTCGCGCGTCTCATCCAGCGCCAGAGCGTGATAGCCGTGGCGGGTCGAGGGACCAAGCTTGTGGTGGTGAAACGCGTGCCGATCCTCGGCCCAGCGCCACAGCATGGGCAGGCGCAGGCCCAGCGCCTTGACCGTATCCCAGACGCCAACCATTTCTATCGCAATTTCGTCATGGCAGAACTTGCGCCGGAAATCACCTGCCGCTGCTCCACCTGGATTGCATTCACAATGGCGATAAGCCTGTTTGATGTTGCGTTCGGTGGCATGCTCGGCCTTGAGCAGGCCAATCATGTCGATGACACCGGCAAGACCGCGCACACCGTACGCGCCACGGGAATATCCGATGAAGTAGATCCGGTCGCCGGGCTTGTACCGCGAGGCAAGATAGCCGTAGGCACGCCTGATCTGGCGATTGATGCCGCGCCCCATCATCACATCCAGCGAGGACTTCCAGCTTTCCCATTGCACACCGGATTCGTAAAAGACCGAGACTTGGCTGCCCATTTCCCGACACAGGCGATAGGTCTGACCGGCATGTGTCTCAAGGCCCGGCTCCAGCGTGGACATGGTGCCGTCCAGAATGATGACATGGCTGATTGGCTCGCGGTGCAGCGCCTCGGCCGAGTGCTCGGAGCGAAGCGGCCGTCCTAGCCATCCCAGAACCTTTCTACTCAGCCGCGACAGAACCATGTGTCAGCATCTCCCATACTCTGTGAGGTGTGAAAGGCATGTCCGCCTGCCGTACCCCATGATCCCAGAGCGCATCCTGAACCGCGTTTGCAACAGCGGCCAGCGCGCCCACGGTCCCGGCCTCACCGCATCCTTTCATCCCCATCGGGTTGGAAGTTGACGGAACCGGCGCCGAGGTAAACTTAATCATGGGTATCCCGGCGGCACGGGGCAAGGCGTAATCCATCAACGAAGCCGTGAGCAGTTGCCCCTGCGCATCATGCACCACTCGTTCGTTCAGTGCCTGGCCAATGCCCTGCACCACCCCGCCATGCACCTGCCCCTCGGCCAGCATCGGATTGATAAGGTTTCCGAAATCATCAACCACTGTATAGCGGTCGACCCAGGTTTCCCCGGTGAAAGAATCGATCACGACTTCGGCAACATGTGCGCCGTTGGGATAGCTGCGCGCCTCCAGATCGGCGCGTGCCGTGTGTTGCAACAGGTCGGTACGGCCATCGGCGCGGGCCATCTCGGCGGCCTCGGTCAGGGTGGGTGTCAGGTTGGACCCCGGCGCCCGAAAGGTTTCGTGGTCAAAAATCACTTGGTTTTCCTCGACCCCCATCTTACCGGCCAGATAAGGCGTGAATGCGGCGATCATGACGTCGATTGTGGCCAGCGTTGCCGTGTTTTGCACCGTCACCGAGCGGGATCCGCCCGTCCCACCGCCATGCGCCAGATGGTCGGTATCGCCCTGGACCACCACGATCCGGTCCATTGGTATCCCGGCCTGATCCGACAGGAAGTGAGTGTAGGCCGTCTCGTGTCCCTGCCCATTCGATTGAGTGCCAACGCACATGTTCACCATTCCATCCTCGCGGAACTCGATCTTCGCGTTTTCGGAAGGGTCGCCCAGAATGCTTTCGATATAGTAACAAAGCCCCTGCCCCCGGATCAGGCCGCGTTCAGCATCGGCGGCCTTTCGGGCGGCAAAGCCTCGGGTCTGCTCGCCAGCGCGGCTGAGAACCATGTCGAAATCGCCGACGTCATAGGTTTCCCCTGTTGCGGTTTTGTAGGGGAAGTCCGCAGGTTTGATGAAGTTCCTGCGCCGCAGTTCCCACGGATCGACACCCAGTTCGCGCGCGGCGCGGTCCATGACCCGTTCGAGGACATAGATCGCCTCGGGCCGGCCCGCGCCGCGATAGGCGTCGACCTGCGTGGTGTTGGTGTAGAACCCTTCGACCCGCAGATATGTGGTCTGAACATCATAGACACCCATCAGCACCTTGCTGAACAGGCTGGTCTGGATGGCCTGCCCGAAATGACTGTTATGGGCGCCAAGGTTAACCTTGCTGTGGACCCGGTAAGCCGTGATCCTGAGATTGTCGTCGAAAGCCAGTTCGGCCAAAGACGTCAGATCGCGACCATGATGATCGGACAGCATCGCTTCGGACCGGTCGGACATCCAGTGCACGGGTTGCCCCAGTTTCATGGCGGCAACGCAGACACAGAAATATTCGGGATAGGGCATCACCTTCATGCCAAACCCGCCACCCACATCCGGCGTGGTGACACGGATCGCCTCGGTTTCAAGCTTCAGTTTCTGCGCCAGTTGCCCCCGCATCGCCCAGACACCCTGACCGCCGTAGGCGAAGTGCAGCCGGCCGTCCGACCATCTGGCCTGACAGCCGCGCGGCTCGATCGAGTTGATGATGACCCGGTTGTCCGCCACATTCAGCGCCACGGTATGGGCGGCGGACTGAAAGGCGGCTTCGGTCGCGGTTTCATCGCCAAGCCCCCAGTCAAAGGCGCGGTTATCCGGGGCTTCGGGATGCAGCGGCTCTCCGCCCGCATCCACATCCAGCTTGGCGGGCAGGTCATCGGTCTCCATCAAGATCAGCTCGACCGCGTCCTGCGCCTGAAGCTGCGTCTCGGCAATCACTGCAACGACGGGCTCACCCACAAAGCGCACACGGTCTTTGGCAAGCATTTGCCGCTGTGGCGCCGCGCCTTGCGAGCCATCCCGGTTGGGCATGATCGCCGCGTTCATTACAGTGTCGATCCCGGTCGCGGCCAGATCGTCCAGCGTCATGACCAGGCGGACCCCATCCACCTGCCGCGCAGCATCCAGATCCAGCGCTATGATCCGCGCATGCGCAACCGGGCTGCGGAAGAAGGCCGCATACAGGGCATTGTCCGGCACGGCATCGTCCATGTAGCGCCCCTGCCCGGTCAGAAAGCGGTGATCTTCGGTCCGTTTGACCGGCTGGCTTTTGCCGAACTTTTCCATTGCTGTCCCTTTCAGGCTGCTGTGGCTGCGAGGTTAGCCCCCGCATATGCGATGTCCAGTCGATCGCGAAGAAATTCGATTTCCAGCAGCATCCCAATGGTATAGCGTCGGCGCCATGACCTGGACACATGACGCCGTATTCCCGTTCACCGCCCCTATCAGCACCGGCACAGAAGCCACGCATGACGTTTACGTCGGGGGCGAAGGTCCACCGATCATGATCCTGCAGGAACTGCCGGGGATCGGGCCGGAAACGCTGGAACTGGCGCAGCGGCTGAACAACTCGGGGTTCCGGGTGTATCTTCCGCACCTGTTCGGTACGTTCGGCAAAACTCAGACGGGCAGGAATTTTGCCCGGCTGTTCTGCGTCCGGCGCGAGATCAACATGTTCGCGAAAGGCCGCCAAAGCCCGGTTGCGGGCTGGATGCGGGCGCTGGCGGGTCATATCCGGGATCAGGAAGGCAGCGCGGGCGTTGGTGTCATCGGCATGTGCCTGACCGGCAGCTTTGCTCTGACCTTGATGGCCGACGACGCGGTTCTTGGCGGCGTGGCCAGCCAACCCGCATTGCCGATCTTTGGCGGCGACAAGCTGCATATGAGCTCGCAGGATATCCTAGACGCGCGCGCGGGCATGGCACAAAAAGGCCCCGGTCTGGCGATGCGGTACGCCAAAGACAACCTGTCGCCCCAAAAACTGATGCGGTCGCTGGAAAGCGCCTTTGGCGAGAACCTCGAAACGATTGAGTATGCGGGCAAGGACCATTCGCTGCTGACGCTGGATTTCCACGATCCAGCCTATCAGCGCGTTGATACCTATTTCAAAGACCGATTTGGGATGGCCGGTTAGCACAGACGCCCTTCCCCTTCCTGCGTGCATTCGCTATTGCAAGCGCTGACCCGATTTTGTTGACGCAGGACGCATCCCATGGCGATGGAAAAGACATTCAACGCGGCCGAGGCCGAGGCCCGCATCTACAAGGCCTGGGAACAGGCCGGAGCCTTCAAGGCAGGCGCTAACCGCTCGCGCGACGAAAGCTTTACCATCATGATCCCGCCGCCCAATGTCACCGGCGCGCTGCATGTGGGCCATGCGTTCAACAACACCCTTCAAGATATTCTGACCCGCTGGCACCGGATGCGTGGCTTTGACACGCTGTGGCAGCCCGGTCAGGACCACGCCGGCATCGCCACGCAGATGCAGGTGGAAAAGATGCTGGCCGCCACCCAGCAGCCGGGGCGCCGCGAGCTGGGGCGTGAAGCATTTCTGGACAAGGTCTGGGAATGGAAGGGCGAATACGGGGGCACGATCATCGAGCAGCTAAAGCGCCTGGGATCATCCTGCGACTGGTCGCGCAATGCCTTCACCATGGCAGGCGCGCCGCGCGACCCGCGCACGGGGCACGAAAACTCTGCGAATTTTCACGACGCGGTGATCAAAGTCTTTGTCGACATGTACGAAAAGGGCCTGATCTATCGCGGCAAGCGGCTGGTCAACTGGGACCCGCATTTCGAGACCGCGATCTCGGACCTTGAGGTCGAGAACATCGAGGTCGCGGGTCATATGTGGCACTTCAAATACCCGCTCGCCGGTGGCGAGACATATGAGTATTTGGAAAAAGATGAAGATGGGAATGTGATCCTCCGGGAGGAGCGGGATTACATTTCAATCGCGACAACCCGGCCCGAGACTATGCTGGGCGATGGTGCGGTTGCGGTTCACCCCTCGGACGAGCGGTATGCACCCATCGTTGGCAAGCTCTGCGAAATCCCGGTTGGCCCGAAAGAGCACCGCCGCCAGATTCCGATCATCACCGATGACTACCCGGACCCCGGTTTTGGCTCGGGAGCGGTGAAGATCACCGGCGCGCATGACTTCAACGACAACATGGTCGCTAAGCGCGGCGGCATTCCGATGTATCGCCTGATGGGCACCAAAGGCGCGATGCGGGCCGATGGGGCTCCTTACGCCGAAGAGGCCGACAAGGCGCAGGAATACGCACGCGGGCGTGAGTTTACCGAGAACGAGATCGACGCGATCAACCTGATCCCCGATCACCTGCGCGGGCTCGACCGGTTCGAGGCGCGCGCCAAGGTGGTGGAAGAGATCACCAACGACGGTCTGGCCGTCATGTGCCGCGCAGATGACCCGCGTTTGGGCTCGACCGCTTTGAAACCGGAGCACGAAGGCGCGGACAAGCTGGTGCCGCTGGTCGAGCGCAAACCGATTATGCAGCCCTTCGGCGACCGCTCGAAAGTGGTCATCGAGCCGATGTTCACCGACCAGTGGTTCGTCGACGCCGCCAAGGTCGTTGGCCCCGCGCTGGATGCGGTCAAGGACGGCACGGTCAAGATCATCCCCGAGTCTGGCGAGAAGACCTATTACCACTGGCTGGAAAACATCGAGCCTTGGTGCATCTCGCGCCAGCTGTGGTGGGGGCATCAGATTCCGGTTTGGTATGGTCTCGACCTGTCTGCCGAAGACTTCATTGACGACGAAAACGACGGCAATCTTGATCTGGTCGAGATGGGCCGTTTGCTGAACGAAGGCGGCATGCTGCACCGTGGCAACGTTATGGAATGTGCATCCAGCCTTGAAGCGGTAACCGAGAAATTCTTGGACGACAATGCTAACATCCCCAGCCCTCTGAGCCACGCGACAGTTATTGAAGTCGCCGACAAGCAGGAGGCGATTCATCAATTCGCCGAAAGCCTTGCACAATATGCAATCGAACAGGACCCGACCAAGCTGGTTTACCCGGTCTGGCGCGACCCTGACGTCCTGGACACCTGGTTCTCCTCCGGCCTCTGGCCCATCGGCACTCTGGGCTGGCCCGAGCAGACCGAGGAACTGGAACGCTACTTCCCCACGGACGTTCTGATCACCGGCTTCGACATCCTGTTCTTCTGGGTCGCCCGGATGATGATGATGCAACTGGCCGTGGTCGATCAGATCCCGTTCCACACCGTCTACCTGCACCAACTCGTCCGCGACGAGAAGGGCAAGAAAATGTCCAAGACCACCGGCAACGTCATCGACCCGCTGGAGATCGTGGACGAATTCGGCGCCGACGCGCTGCGGTTCACCAACGCCTCGATGGCAGCGATTGGCGGCGTGCTGAAACTGTCCAAGGAACGCATCACCGGCTATCGCAATTTCGGCACCAAACTTTGGAACGCCGTCCGTTTTGCCGAGATGAACGAGGTCTTCACCGACGCCGTGCCGCAACTGGACGTGGCCGACCTGAAACCCAAGGCCGCCGTAAACCGCTGGATCATCGGCGAAACCGCCCGCGTGCGCGAAGAGGTTGACGCGGCGCTGGAAAGCTACCGCTTCAACGACGCGGCCAACGGGCTTTATGCCTTTGTCTGGGGCAAGGTCTGCGACTGGTATGTGGAACTATCCAAACCGTTGCTGCAGGGTGATGATGCTGCGGCTCAGGCTGAAACCCGCACCACCATGCGCTGGGTTCTGGATCAGTGCATGGTTCTGCTGCACCCGATCATGCCCTTTATCACCGAGGAACTCTGGGGCCTGACAGGCAACCGCGCCAAGATGGTGGTCCACGCCGACTGGCCGACCTATTCTGCGGCCGACCTGATCGACGCGGATGCGGATCGTGAGATGAACTGGGTGATCTCGGTGATCGAAAACACCCGCTCAGCCCGTGCTCAGATGCGGGTGCCTGCTGGTCTGTACGTGCCGATGCTGGTGACCGAGATCGACGCCAACGGCCAGGCCGCATGGGACCGCAACGAGGCGCTGATCAAGCGCCTTGCGCGGATCGACAGCCTGACCAACGCAGAAGATCTACCCAAAGGAACAATCTCGATTGCCGCACCCGGCGCGTCCTTCGGCCTGCCGCTGGCGGATATCATAGATATCGGCGCGGAAAAGGAACGACTTGAGAAAGCCAAGGCCAAGCTGGCCAAAGAACTGGGCGGCCTGCGTGGGCGCCTGAACAACCCCAAATTCGTGGCTTCGGCCCCGGAAGAAGTGGTTGAGGAAGCCAAAGCCAACCTCGCCGCCCGCGAAGAAGAAGAAGCAAAGCTGAACGAGGCCCTTGCCCGTTTGGCAGAAATCGCCTGATCTTCATCTTTTCCCAAATACTCAAATCCCGAACCCCGCCACCTGTCGGCGGGGTTTTCTTTTGGTGACACGGCTTTCCCCTTGTTCCCGACTGCTTGCAATTGTTAGCAATTTGCCCAAACAACCCCGAGGCAGAAATGGCGCATTCCCATCCCCCCGTGCAGACGATTTCGACCGGCCTGGTGGTGGCGGTGGTTGGGTTTTTCAGCTCATTCCCGATTGTTTTACAGGGCCTTGCCGCCATGGGTGCCTCGGCAACTGAGGCTGCGTCCGGCCTGATGATGGCTGCGGTTGCAATGGGGCTGGCAGCCATAGTCCTCAGCCTCTGGTATCGGCAGCCGATAAGCGTGGCCTGGTCAACACCCGGCGCTGCTTTGCTGGCGGTTTCTGCCACCCCTGCCGCCGGTTTTTCAGGGGCTGTCGGCGCGTTTCTGTGCGCCGGAGCGCTGACCGTTCTGGCAGGCCTGTGGCGTCCTTTGGGGCGGTTGGCGGCTGCGATCCCGACAACGCTGGCTCAGGCCATGCTGGGCGGGGTTCTGCTGCCGCTGTGTATTGTGCCATTCAAGGCGGCGGTTGAGCTGCCCTGGCAGGCATTGCCGGTCATCGTAACGTGGTTTGTCGCCGGCCGGATCAATCGGTTGATCGCGGTGCCGGCCGCGGTTGCGGCGGCGGCCCTCGTCGTCCTGAATGCCGGAGACAGCCCGGTTCGACCTGAACATCTGGTCGCCGCGCCGGTCTGGACAATGCCGACATTCTCGGTGGCCTCTGCCATAGGCATCGGGCTTCCGCTGTTCATCGTGACCATGGCCACGCAGAATATCCCCGGCATCGCGGTGATGCGCAGTTTTGGTTATGCACCCGAAGCTAGCAGGCTGTTCTCGGCCGTCGGCGGGGCCAGCATTCTGTCCGCGCCATTCGGAGCCCCTGCCACCTGTCTGGCCGCCATCACCGCCGCCATGTGTTCGAACGAGGACAGCCATCCAGACCGGGACCTGCGCTACTGGTCCGCGGTCATGGCAGGCTTATTCTACTGTCTGTTCGGCATTTTTGCCGTGGCGATCACCGGGTTTGCCGCCCATGCCGACCCGTTGCTGATGGGAACATTGACCGGGATAGCGTTGATCGGTGTCATGGCAAACGCGACCTCTGCGGCGCTGGAAGTTCCTGCCGAACGGGAAGCGGCGATCCTGACATTTGCAATCACTGCTTCCGGTATCACCGTGTTCGGCTTGGGCGCGGCGGTCTGGGGACTGGCGGCAGGCGGCATTGCTTATCTGGTTACGAAACGGACCCGGTGAACGCTTTCGTCTGCATCAATGGTCGCGTATAATCCTGCGATGCTTGGATCACTTGGAAAACTGGTGGAACGCCAGATCAAAAAGGCGCAGGCGGAAGGTCAGCTAGAGGGGCTGAACGGCGAAGGTCAGCCCTTGCCCGATCGTTCGACCGAGGCCCAGAGCGATCCGGCCATTGCGGCCGGGCACCGGATCATGGCGCAGGCCGGTGTGCTGCCCGAAGAATTCAGCCTCAGGAAAGAACTGGACGCGGCCCGACAGGTCTATGCCGGTCTGACCGATGCCGCAGACCGAAAAGCGGCCATGGCTCGCATCGCCGATCTTGAGATGCGTTACAACATGGCCCGTGATGCGCGCCGGGCGTTCATGCGGTGATCACTTGAACTCGGGCTTGCGGCCCTGCATCTGGGCCGAGATGACCTCGATCTGATCCGGTTTGCCGATCAGTTCCACCTGTTCCGCCGATTCCTCCATCAGCACCTCTGCGCGGGCCTTGCATTCGGCCACTTCGATCAGTCGCTTGGCGGCACGGATGGCCGAGGGGCTTTTGCCCGCGATATTTTCGGCCAGAGCCAGCGCCTCGGTCATTGGATCATCCGACAGTCTGGTAACAAGCCCCCAATCGGCGGCTTGCTGGGCACCGATGGGGCGGGCTGTATAGGTCAGCAGGCGCAACACGTCCGAGCGGACAAGTTGCGGCAACAGGACCATCCCGCCCATGTCGGGGATAATGCCCCATTTCATCTCCATCACGGCCAGCTTGCTTTCGGGATGGGCGATACGGATATCCGCGCCCAGAGCGATTTGCAGACCGCCGCCATAGGCCACGCCCTGAATGGCGCAGATCACCGGCACCGGCACCCGCCGCCAGATCAGCGCAAGCTCCTGCATCTCGTTGGCGTCATGGTGGCTGCGCGTCATCAGCCATTCGGTCGGGTCCATATGGGCCATCTTGGCAAAGCTTGCCATGTCGAGACCTGCACAGAAGCTTTTGCCTTCGCCCGACAGAACAACGGCCCTTGCGTCCGAGGCCGCGACTTCCTGACCGGCGGCCAGGATGGCTTTAATCATCGCATCGTCCAGCGCGTTCATCTTGTCGCCCCGGGTCAGCGTGACGTGGGCAATGTGGTCTTTATATTCGACGGATACGCGCGCCATGCGAGGCCTCCCAGATCCTGTTTCGCCGATCATGCCCTGAAAGGCATGGCCAGTTCCACCACGACGTGAGGGCAGATCATCTGACCTGATGCTTGCCCGACCCGCCGCCCTGCGCTTATCTGCGCATATGACTGATCCGCGCTACACCCCGCTTGCCCGATCCCTGCCCGCCACCGTCCCGTTTGTCGGGCCCGAAACGCAGGAGCGTGACCGCGGTGCGCCGTTCGTGGCCCGACTGGGCGCGAATGAGAGCGTGTTTGGTCCCTCGCCCCGCGCCATTGAGGCGATGCAACGCGCCGCGAGCGAGATCTGGATGTATGGCGATCCCGAAAACCACGATCTGCGCCATGCCCTCGCCGATCATCATGCCGTGTCCGTTAAGAATGTCGTGGTGGGTGAAGGGATCGACGGGCTATTGGGCTATCTGGTTCGGCTGCTTGTCGAGCCCGGGGATGCGGTTGTGACCTCGGACGGGGCCTATCCGACCTTCAATTACCATGTCGCAGGCTTTGGCGGCGTGCTTCACAAGGTGCCTTATGCAAAGGATCAAGAAGATCCGGTGGCGCTGTTTGCCAAGGCGGCAGAAGTGGATGCCAAGCTGGTCTACCTGGCCAATCCCGACAATCCGATGGGAAGCTGGCATGCGGGTGCCGATATCGTGACCGCGCTGGACGAATTGCCCAATGGCTGCCTGCTGGTGCTTGACGAGGCCTATGTCGAATGCGCACCGGAAGCAACGGCAGCGCCGGTCGCGGCGGATGATCCGCGCGTGATCCGGATGCGGACTTTTTCCAAGGGGTATGGAATGGCCGGGGCACGGGTCGGGTACGCCATTGCAGCACCAGGGCTGATTGCAGCCTTCAACAAGGTGCGCAATCATTTCGGAATGAACCGGGCGGCGCAAGCCGGGGCGCTGGCGGCGTTGCGGGACGACGCATGGCTGTTCAACGTTCAGGGGCGGATTGCCGAGGCGCGCGACAGGATTGGCGCGATCGCGCGGGAGAACGGGTTGGTGCCCCTGCCATCGGCCACCAATTTTGTTGCCATCGATTGCGGGCGGGATGGGGTTTTTGCCAAAGCGGTTCTGGATGCGCTGGTGGCGCAGGGTATCTTTGTGCGGATGCCCTTTGCCGCACCACAGAACCGTTGCATTCGCATTAGTTGCGGTGCGAAGGCCGATCTGGACGCCTTTGCGGCCGCGCTGCCCGGGGCGCTTGCAGCGGCAAGGGCGGAACCCGGCTGAAACGCTGTGCCCGGGGCGCGATTCCCCCCGGGGATATTGTCAGCCAATTGAAAAGACGGTTCTTTTCGGACTAGCCCGCCAGCGTTGCTGCCGCAGCTTCGAGCGCCCCTTTGCCGCGCGGGATATTCAGGGCGGCCATGGCGGTTTCCATTCCGCCCAGCATCGCCATAACCATCTGAGCGTTCACATGGCCCATGTGGCCAAGCCGGAAACAGCCGTCCCAGTCCTCCATCCCCAGACCGATTCCCAAGGTCAAACCCAGCTCTCGCTCGGTAAAGCTGCGCAGCGTCGTGCCCTGACCGTCGGTCAGGCGCAGGGCCGTGACGGCGTGGCTGCGAAAGGCGCGGTCGGCGACATTGAGCTGCAGCGCACCGCCCTGCGCCCAAATCTCACAAGCGCTCCAGATCGCCTGTGAAAGGCGTTCGTGGCGGACCCACACCTGGTCGAGCCCTTCGGCATGGATCAGGTCCAGCGCGGCGCGCAGGCCGTAAAGGTGATGCGTCGGCGCAGTGCCGTTGAAATACTGGTAGAACAGGTCGGGATTGGCGCGCGGCTGCCAGTCCCAGTATTGCGACACGCGAGGCATGGCTGCGCGTTTGGCCTGTGCTTTGTCATTGAAGAAAACAAAGCCCGTACCGGCGGGGGTCATCAGGCCCTTCTGGCAGGCCGTGACCATGACATCGACCCCCCAGTGATCCATCTCGAACCGTTCGCAGCCCAGCGAGGCGATGCAATCGGCCATAAGCAGCGCGGGGTGGTCAAGTTCGTCCAGCAGAGCGCGAAGGGCCGGGATGTCGTTGCGCACCGAACTGGAGGTATCGACATGAACCGCCAGCACCGCCTTGTAGCGGTGTTCTTTATCGGCGTGTAGAGCTTCGGCGATGCGGTCAAAATCCCACGACGAGGCGGTTCCGAAATCGATCAGGTCGACCTGCGCTCCGATGCCCTCGGCCATTTCGGCCCAGCCATGGGTAAACCGGCCCGACGCAGGGGCCAGAACGGTTTCTCCCGGTGCGATCACATTGGACAGTGCGGCCTCCCACGTGCCGTGGCCGTTGGCGATATAGATGGCCACGTCATGCTGCGTGCGCGCGACGCGGCGCAGGTCGGCGGTCAGCGCCGGCATCATGTCGATCAGTTCGCCGTCGTAGATATTGGGCGATGGGCGATGCATGGCCTGCAGCACCGCATCGGGCATGACCGAGGGGCCGGGAATGGCCAGATATTCGCGCCCCCGCGCGAGGGAAACTTGCTGTGTCATGGGTCGCCTTGCCTGAATTGGCGCCTAACCTAACGCAGGTTGCGGCCGCGTCAATCCACCAGTTGCGAGGCCTCGCGCGCAAGTGACTCGATACCTGCCCAGTCGCCATTCAGCACCATTTGCTTTGGCGCAACCCAACTGCCGCCGGCGCAGACAACGTTGGACAGCGACAGGTAATCGCGCGCATTTGCGGGCGAGACGCCACCGGTCGGGCAGAAGCTGATCTGCGGCAGGGGCGCACCGATGGCCTTCAGCGCAGGCGCGCCGCCCGAGGCCTCGGCCGGGAAGAATTTCAGCATGTCGTAGCCCTGTTCCAGCAGGCGCATCGCTTCGCTGGCGGTGGCAGCGCCGGGCAGCAGGGGCAGGACCTCGGCCTCGCAGGCGGCAATCAGGGCGTCGGTTGCACCGGGCGAGACGCCGAACTGCGCGCCCGCTTCCTTCGCTGCTCGCACGTCATCGGGTGTGACCAGCGTACCCGCGCCAACAACACCGCCGGGCACCTGCGCCATGGCGCGGATGGCGTCCAACGCGGCAGGCGTACGCAAGGTAACCTCGAGCGCGGGCAGACCACCGGCCACGAGCGCTTCGGCCAGCGGGCGGGCCTGTGCCGCATCGTCGATCACAAGTACCGGGACAATGGGTGCCAGGGCGCAGATTTCGCGGGTACGTTGGGTTTTGGATGTCATGGCTCAGGCTCCGAAAATACTAGCGCCAGCATCGGCTGAGCCGACGTTGCCGCGGAACGCCGCAAACAGGTCCCGCCCGGTGCCGTGTTGGTTGGCCGAAAGGTCGGCGGTGACTGGTGTGCGGTCCAGAACGCCGGGCGTCAGAATCTCCAACTCCCCCTTCACTGCGTCGACGCGCAGCAGGTCGCCGTCCTGCAGATACGCGATGGCACCGCCATCCAGCGCCTCGGGGCAGACATGGATCGCAGCGGGGACTTTGCCGGACGCACCGGACATGCGGCCATCGGTGACCAGCGCCACCTTTTGTCCCCTGCCCTGCAGGATCGACAGGATCGGCGTCAGCGAGTGCAGTTCGGGCATGCCGTTGGCCTTTGGACCCTGAAAGCGGACGACGACAATGACGTCACCGGTGAATTCTCCGGCCTTGAAGGCGGCTTTGACCTCGTCCTGATCGTGGAACACGCGGACCGGAGCCTCGACCACCTGATGTTCGGGGGCGACGGCGGAGACCTTCATGACGGCGGTACCCAGATTGCCGGTCAGGCGGGACAGGCCGCCGGTGGGTTGGAACGGGTCTTTGGCCGGGCGCACGATCTTTTCGTTCAGGCTGTGGCCCGCGCCGTCTTCCCAGATCAGTTCGCCACCGACCAGCTTGGGTTCTTTGGTGTAGTTGTGCAGGCCCTGCCCCGCAACGGTCAGCGTATCGGGGTGCAGCAGGCCGTCTTCCAACAGGGTTCCGATACAATAGCCCAGACCGCCTGCGGCGTGGAAATGGTTTACGTCGGCCAGACCGTTTGGATAGACCCGCGCAACCAGGGGAACGACAGCGGAAATGTCGGAAAAATCCTGCCAATCTAAAATGATACCGCCTGCCCGCGCCATCGCGATCAGGTGGATCAGCAGGTTGGTCGAGCCGCCGGTGGCCATCAACCCGACGATGCCGTTCACAAAGGCGCGCTCGTCCAGGATCTGATAGACCGGCGTGTAGTTGTTGCCCAACGCACTCAGCGACAGGGCGCGACGGGCTCCCTCTTCGGTCAGCGCGTCGCGCAAGGGTGTGTTGGGATTGACGAAGCTGGAGCCCGGCAGATGCAGGCCCATGAATTCCATCAGCATCTGGTTGGTGTTGGCGGTGCCATAGAAGGTGCAGGTGCCGGGGCCGTGATAAGCGGCCATCTCAGCGGCCATGAGCGCATCGCGCCCGACCTCTCCGGCGGCGAATTGTTGGCGGACCTTGGCTTTTTCGTCGTTGGGCAACCCGCTGGTCATGGGACCGGCTGGCAGGAAGACCGCCGGCAAATGGCCAAATGATTGCGCACCGATCACCAGACCGGGGACGATCTTGTCACAGACACCCAGAAAGACGGCAGCGTCAAACGTGTTGTGGCTGAGGGCGACCCCTGTGGCCAGAGCGATGACATCGCGGGAAAACAGCGACAGCTCCATTCCGGCCTCGCCCTGCGTGACGCCATCGCACATGGCCGGTACGCCTCCCGCAACCTGCGCCGTGCCGCCTGCTGCGCGGATCGCATCGCGGATCAGGGCCGGGTAGCGTTCGAACGGCTGATGGGCGGAAAGCATGTCGTTATAGGCCGTAACGATCCCCAGATTCCCGGCGGTTCCGGTGACCATGGCCTGTTGATCCGGTCCCGCGCTCGCATAGGCGTGGGCCTGACCGCTGCAGGACAGATGTGCGCGGGCCGGGCCTTTTGATCTTGCCTGCTCCATCCGATCCAGATGAGGACCGCGCAGGGGCGCGCTGCGATCAATGATCCGTTGGGTGACATCGGTGATGACAGAGTGAACCATGTTTAACCTCCGATCTGACGCCAGCGGCGACCATCGCGATGCATCAGCATCAATGCTTCCTCGGGGCCAGAGCTGCCCTGATCGTAACGCGCCGGGCGGTCACCGCGGTTTTCCCAGCCCTGTATGATCGGGTCGACCCAGGCCCAGGCGGCCTCGGCCTCGTCCCCGCGCATGAAGAGGGTCTGATCGCCGCGGATGACGTCCATCACCAGACGCTCGTACGCGTCCGGCGCTTGTGCTTCGGCGCCCAGGGCGTCAGCAAAGCTCATGTCCAGCGCCACATCCGACAGGCGGAAACCGCCCGGACCGGGATCCTTGATGGTGGTTCGCAGTGTAATGCCTTCGTCCGGTTGCAGGCGGATCACCAATACGTTGCCGCGCAAGTGACCGACATTGGGGAAAATCGTGTGTGGCGGGTCACGGAAAAACACCGCGATCTCGGATTCACGGGCGCGCAGGCGTTTGCCGGTGCGCAGATAGAACGGCACGCCCGCCCAGCGCCAGTTGCCCAGATGGACCTTCAGCGCGATGAAGCTTTCGGTGCGGCTGGCTGGGTTGCCGACATGATCGACATAGCCGCCTTTGCCATGAACCGCCCGGTATTGACCGCGGGCAATGTCGGCCGGTGCGACGGGTTCCAGCGCCTCGATCACCTTGACCTTTTCGTCACGTACCGAATTGGGTGAGAATTTCGAAGGCGGCTCCATCGCCGTCAGGCACAGAAGCTGGACCAGGTGGTTCTGGATCATGTCACGCATGGCGCCGGACTGATCGTAGTACGCACCGCGCCCCTCGACCCCTACCGTTTCGGCCACGGTGATCTGAACGTGATCGATATGGGTGGAGTTCCAGAGCGGCTCGAACAGGGAATTGGCAAAGCGCAGGGCCATCAGGTTCTGCACGGTTTCCTTGCCCAGGTAATGGTCGATCCGATAGATCTGATGTTCCTCGAAACAGGCGCGCAGCCCCTCGTTCAGGGCGCGGGCCGAAGCCAGATCGTGGCCAAAGGGTTTTTCCACCACGATACGGCTGTCCGGTGTGGCCAGGCCGTTATCCTGCAGCCGCTGCGCAATCCCGGCAAACAGGCTGGGCCCCACCGACAGATAGAACGCCCGGACAACATCGTCGCGCAGGACCTTGCCCAGCTTGTCCCAGCCCTTTTCACCCAGCGCGTCGACAGGTACGTATTCCACCCGCTCGAGAAAACGATCCAGCGTTTCTGCTTTGAACTCGGGCGCGAATTCCTGCATCGATGCGCGCACCTGATCGCGGAAACCGTCGCTGTCCATTTCCGTGCGGGCGGTGCCGATGATCCGCGCCTCGTCCGGCATCTGCCCGACTTCGAAACGGTGGTACAGGCCCGGAAGGATCTTGCGCTGCGCCAGATCGCCTGATGCACCAAACAGCACAAGGTCGAACGGGTTGACGGGAATTACGCGTGAAACCATGACCGGGCTCCTTCAGAACACATTCGGATCACCTTAGCACCAGATCGCTGCAATACCGGTATCGTAGGTTATGTTATCGCTAACACTCGTGAGGTGAATAGGCAAAGCAGGCGCAAAGATCAACCCTGATTTCGCAACCACTCCATAACCGAGGGCCGCACCGACTGTTCGCCGCGATGCCGGGCATCGGCGATGATCTTGCGCACTTCCTGCAGGTTTGCCCGCAGCAGAACGCTTTTGACCGGGCCGATCGAGGCAGGACGCATCGACAGCGACCGGATGCCCATGGCCGCAAGGCACAGCGCCTCGACCGGGCGCCCGGCGTCCTCACCGCAGAAACTGAGCGGTGTGTTCGAGATGTTGCAACGCTCGACAATACGTTCGATGAAGCTGAGGAAGCTGACGTTCAGCGTGTCATAACGGCGGCGCACCAGTTCGTTTTCGCGGTCGGCCGCAAAGAAGAACTGTTTCAGGTCGTTGCCGCCGATCGAAATGAAATCGACCTCGTCAAAGAATTTTTGCGGGGCGAAGGCCAGCGACGGCGTTTCAAGCATCGCGCCCACTTCAAGCGTCTCAGGCAGGACATGGCCCAGACGTTTTTCCCGCTCGATGGTCTTGTTGACCTCCCAGCGGGCTTCGCGGAATTCGTCGGCCTGCGCCACGAACGGGAACATGATGGTCAGCGGGCGGCCGTTGGCGGCGCGCAGCAGCGCCTGCAGCTGCATGCGCATCACGCCGCGCTTGTCCAGACCCACGCGGATCGCACGCCAACCCAAAGCCGGGTTCGGTTCGGCCACGTGCTTCATGTAAGGCAGAACCTTGTCGGACCCGATATCCAGCGTGCGGAACACAACGCGCTTTTCCCCCGCCGCATCCAGCACACGCTGATATTGCGTCACAAGCTCCGATCGTTTGGGCATCTGGTTGCGGATCAGGAATTGCAGCTCGGTCCGGAACAGGCCCACGCCTTCGGCCCCGGAATTACCCAGCGACGGCAGGTCGGCCATCAGGCCCGCGTTCATCACCAGATGGATCCGCTCTCCATCGCGGGTAACGGTCGGGGTATCGCGAATCGAGGCATAGCGTTCCTGCGCCTTGGCCTGCATGGCGATCTTGTCGCGGAAGGCGCTGACTACTGTGTCTTCGGGGCGCAGATGCACGACGCCGTTGTCGCCGTCGACCAGAATGTGGTCTCCGTTCAGGGCCTCGGTCGTGATGCGACCAACATGCACCACAAGCGGAATCGCCAGTGCCCGGGCGACGATGGTGGCGTGGCTGCCGACGGAGCCTTCCTCGAGAACGATGCCTTTCAGCGACCGCCCGTATTCCAGAAGATCGCCTGGACCGATATTGCGGGCAATCAGGATCGGATCGGGCGGCAGGTCCGCCCCGTTGGTGTTGCCCTGCCCGGTCAGAATGCGCAGCAGCCGATTGCTGAGATCGTCAAGGTCCGCCAGCCGTTCGCGCAGGTACGGGTCTGTCACCTGCTCCATCCGCGCGCGGGCCTGAGACTGTTCCTTTTCTACCGCAGCTTCGGCGCTGAGACCGCGGGCGATGTCTTCCTCCATCCGACGCATCCAGCCCTTGGAGTTGGCAAACATGCGATAGGCTTCCAAAACCTGCAACTGTTCCTTGTCGCCGCCCTGCGAGATTTCGAGCATCTTGTCGACGCCCACCCGCAATTCATCGACCGCTTCGGTCAGGCGCTCGCGTTCGCGGTGGGGGTCGTCCGCGATCGGGTTTGTCACGACAACGCGCGGTTCATGCAGCCAGACATGGCCTTCGGCCGATCCTTCCTGCGCCGGACCACCGGTCAGCTGGACCGATTGCTGGTGCAGCGGCGACAGGGCCGCGCCCTCGCCGACAAAGGCGCCAAGCTCGGCCATCTCGGCCAGAACCATTGCGACCACTTCCAGCGCATAAATCTCGTCGGCGGAAAACTCGCGCGCCTCGCGTGATTGCACGACCAGCACGCCCAGTTTTTCGCCAAGCCTTTGCACCGGAACGCCCAGGAAGGACGAAAACCGCTCTTCACCCGTTTCTGGCATGTAGCGGAAGCCCTTCGCCGAAGGGGCGTTTGCAGTGTTGACCACCTTGCCCGACTTCGCCACCCGGCCCACCAGACCTTCGCCCATGCGCATGCGGGTCTTGTGTACCGCCTCGGGCGACAACCCTTCGGTGGCGCACAGCTCCAGCGTTTCCTGATCGCGGAACAGGTAGATCGAGCAGACCTCGGCACGGATACTGTCGGCGATCAGATGCGTGATCCGGTCAAGACGTTCCTGACCGGCGGCCTCGCTCGCCATTTCTTCGCGCAGCCGCCCCAGCAGCTTGCGGGATTCAGTTTCGGTGCCGTCCGCCATGGCCAAACCAATTTACGGTGTCAGGCAAAACCCTTGGCTGAAATGCTCAGGCCGCCTTGTCCAGTTCAAAGGCATCATGCAGTGCCTGAACAGCAAGTTCCATGTATTTCCGGTCGACCAGAACAGAAATCTTGATCTCGGAGGTTGTAATGACCTTAATGTTGATCCCCTCATCCGAGAGTACCTTGAACATTTTCGCTGCCACACCCGATTGCGAACGCATACCGATACCGACAACCGATACCTTGCAGACGTCATTGTCGGTGACCAGCTCGGCGTAGTTCAGCTCGCCCTTTTCCTTGATGGCATGCAATGCCTTTTCGGCGCGGGCAACCTGGTCGGTCGGGCAAGAGAACGTCATGTCGGTCCGGCCTTCGTCCGAAATGTTCTGAACGATCATGTCGACATTCACGCCTTCGTCGCTGAGCGCGGTGAAGATGGTCGTGGCGATGCCGGGGCGGTCGGCCACGGACACCACGGTCATTTTGGCTTCGTCGCGGGAATAGGCCACACCGGCCACAACATTGGATTCCATGATATCCTCCTCGTCGCAGACCAGAGTGCCGGCCTCGTCGGATTGTTCTTCGAAACTTGAAAGAACGCGCAGTTTCACCTTGTAACGCATGGCCAGTTCGACCGAACGGGTCTGCAAGACCTTCGCCCCCAGCGAGGCAAGTTCCAGCATCTCTTCGAACGCGATCCGGTCCAGCTTGCGCGCTTTTTCACAGATGCGCGGATCCGTGGTGTAAACCCCGTCCACGTCCGTATAAATGTCGCAGCGTTCGGCATCGAAGGCTGCGGCAAAGGCCACTGCCGTGGTGTCCGAACCACCCCGGCCCAGCGTGGTGATCCGACCCTCGGGGCTGATGCCCTGAAAGCCCGCGACCACGGCAACTTTCATGCCTTCGGCGAATTTCTGGTTGATGTTGCCGGTCGGAATGTCTTCGATCCGGGCCTGGCTGTGTGCGCTTGTGGTCAGCAGCGGAACCTGCCAGCCCTGCCAGCTGCGCGCGGGCACGTCCATTTCCTGCAGTGTCAGCGCCATAAGGCCAGCAGTAACGTTTTCCCCTGAAGATACGACCGCATCATATTCGCGCGCGTCGTACAACGGCGATGTTTCGTCGACCCAGCCCACCAGTTCGTTGGTCTTGCCCGACATGGCCGAGACAATGACGATCACGTCATAGCCCTTTGCTACTTCAACGCCCACGCGCTTGGCCGCGCGGCGGATGCGGTCGAGATTGGCAACCGAAGTGCCACCGAATTTCATCACGAGTACGGGCATGGGGGCAGGTGTCTCCGCGCCTTTTATTTCTGGTCCCGAGCCTCATAAGCGAGGGGGGGCGCAAGGGCAAGGGCGCAAAGATGTCCTGATTGGCGCGCAGGCCGACTTTACAATGGGTTCCTGCGGTGCCAGCCTGCGTCTGACACATCCTTCACGAGGTTTTTTCATGTACCGTCTTGCTGCTGCCTTTGCCCTTTTGTCCTCGTCCGCTCTTGCACAATCCGCGACACTGGCCGGAACCGATGGCAAGAACGCATTGGGCACCGTTCCCTGCGCCGCCATTGCCGGTGAACCTCTGCGCTCGTGCAACGCCGAGCTGCGTCGCCGCGACGATGGAACCGCGACACTGGCCGTTCAACTGAGCACCGGCGAAGTGCGGCAAATCTATTTCACCAATGGCGAGCCGGAATCCAGCAGCTCGACATCGAAAATAACCTCCGAAACGCGTGGCGACATGATGGTGATCTTCATCGATCCCGGCGAGGTTTACGAGATTCCCAAGGCGGCACTGGCCACTCAGTAAGGGTGCGCCTGACCGTCATAGGTTTCAAAACACCCTGAACTGTCCAGGTTCAGCGTGTCGAAACGTTCGATCAGGCCCTCAACGGCCTGATCCACGGTGATGGCGGCCGCCGAGCCACCCATATCGGTCTGCACCCAGCCGGGGTGATAGATGCCGACGGCAATGCCCTCACCCTGCAGATCTGCCGCCAGATTCCGCCCCAAATTCAGCGCAGCGGCCTTGGATGCACGATAGATATAGCTGCCACCGGGCGCGCGCGTGTGCGAAGCCATTTGCGAGGACAGAATTGCGATCCTGCCTTTGGCCGCACGCAGGTTCGGCAACAGGGACTGGACCGTCAGAAAGACGCCGGTGACATTGGTCGCGAATGTCTGCGCCCACATGTCTGCCGGGTATTCTTCGATGCCGTGTCCTTTGTCGAGATAGACGCCTGCATTGCAGATCAGCAGATCAACAGGTTGACCAATCAGCCGTTCAGCCATGGCAGCGTGGTGAGCGGGTTCTGCGACGTCCAGCTTAATCTGCGCACTGTCATCGCGCGCGGTTCCGATGACGTCATCACCCCTGTTCCGGTACCTGTCGGCCAGAGCCTTTCCAATACCGCGGTTGGCCCCGGTGATAACAACCCGCACGGGTCAGTTCGTCTTTCGGCTGGGAACAAATGGCAGCGGGGCGACCGGAACACCGTCTTCGATCAGGGCTTTGGCCTCTTCCGCCTTGGCCTCGCCATAAATGGCACGGTCGGGCGCTTCGCCCAGGTGAATCTTGCGGGCCTCGGATGCGAAATCCTTACCGACGTAATCCGAATTCTCTTCCACCTGGCGGCGCAGTTGCGTCAGGATCTTTTCGATCTCAAGCGATGGTTTTGCAACATTGATCGGCGCGGGCTCGGCCGGCGCGGATTCCGGGCGCGCCACGGCATTGCGGGCGGGCCGGACACGGGGGGTCATGATCGCCTTTTCCACCTGCACACACCCGCAAACCGCGCATGTCACCATGCCCGCAGCTGCAAGTTTGTCGTAGGCGGCGGCCGATTGAAACCAACTTTCAAATGTATGGCCGTTGCTGCATTTCAATGCGTACTGAATCATGTTTCGCCCAAAATACGTGTTACAAAATAGATACCGACCAATACCGTAATATCAAGCCCTTCCGGCCAGAAGTTGGCAGGGATATTGCCTAAAATCTCGCAACAATACGGAAAGTTCCGGCGAATTGACCCTTAAAGCTGCCTTTTCCGGAACGCACCATTCCCGCTTACGCTCGTCGCTTTCCGGGAAATCCGAAGCCAGTGAGCTTACCAGCATCGCGAACACATCAACTTCGCACAAAAGTGTCCGTTTCTTGGAACGGTGCTTGATGTAAGTATACCGCCCCATCGCCTTTTTGTCGCACCGACCGACAGCGCCCGCTTCTTCCCACGCCTCCCGCTCGGCGGTTTCTGACGGGCTGAGCCCCAGGATTGGCCAGCCTCTGGGTATGATCCAGCACCCGGAGCGGCGGGTGGTGATTAAAAGGATCTCGGGCCGGTTTTGATGGATCCGGTAGCACAGTGCTGCCGCCTGTGAATGGACAGGACAAGCCCCGGCCTTGCGCCGAGAAGTTGGCGAATGCTTCGCGTTGTTCACGCTACCGCCTTTCAAATGGTATTAACGCCTGTTTTTCAGACCGAATTTCTGCTCTTATTTTGGGTCTGCTGAGGGTAAACATACCACATGATGCGGTACTTACCAAGCGGGACTGCAAAAGTCGGGCGTTATTTCATTCGCGAAGCCAAGCGGCGCACAAGTTCGTCATGCGGGATGTCAGCATCCACCGCCAGTCGGCGCAATCCGAAATGGACACGGGCAATCTGTTGATAGTAACGGGAATAGACATAGTTCGTGCTGCCTCCGGCCAAAGCACCCAGAACCGGAATGGACTGGGCCGCCAGTTTCTGGCCCAGAACCACCGACAGGCGCGGTGCAACCGCCGCGATCAGGCGCTGCATGGCCGGTCCGGTCAACGTCAAGCGCACGGAATAGAACCCCAGATCAGCCCCGTCATCATCTGAAAGGGGCCCTGCGGCAGACAGGACCCGGACGCAATCGAATTTCACACCTTCCTCGGACGGATCAAATCCTTCGCGGGCAGCGGCCCCCTGAATGGCGCGCAGCAGCATGGCCGTTGTTGCGGGCAACTCCATCAGGGCCGTCGACAGACCGCCCATACCACCTGCCGCTCCCATGGCCGTGCTGACGACGGTATTCACCCAAGGTTGCTGGTCGGGTATCGCCCGGCGCGATCCTTCTGCGGCATGCATGGCAATCCAAAGCGCCTGCTCCGTCGCGCCGGTCAGACCCAGACGCACGGGCTCAGGCAACTGATCCAGCAGAGATTCTGCTGATCCGCCAAGCGCATTAAGCAGTTTCACCCCCGCGCCACCGGCGGACCGGTAATGCCCTGCAAGCCGATCCAGTTCAGCGTCGGCATCCAGTTCTTCAACAAGAACCACGTTCTGCATCTGCCTCCTCCTCAGTCAGAAAGATCGGCATTCAGCAGGGCCGTTTCAATAGTTCAGCGGGTCCAGCGTGATACGAGGCCCTGCACCCCGCCCCATTTTCCGGGCACAAGTTCCAGCCCCAAAACACGGTCAGGATTTGTTGGCGGCGGCATTTCCACATGCTTCAGCAGCGAAAAACCAAACCGCGAGTAATAGGGCGCGTCCCCCACCAGCATGACCCGCGCCCAGCCTTTCTCGCGCCCGGCCTGCAACCCCTGGTGGATCAGGAAACCGCCAAGACCCTCGCCCTGATGGGTCGGGTGAACCGCCACTGGACCCAGCAACAATGCATCATGATCGCCGACATGGACCGGCCAGAACCGGATCGCACCGGCCAGAATACCCTGCCCGTCGCGGGCAACAAGCGACAGGCCCGCCACCGGTGGCACATCATCGCGCAGACGATAGGAAGACAGAGCCTCACGACCGGGTGCAAAGCACAGGTCATAAAGCGCCTCGACCTCCCACCAGTCATCCGGCTGTTCCGGCCTGATCTTGAATTGCTGCACGCGCGCCCTCTTTTCCTTGCTGGAATTCGCCCTAGCACTTCGATACGCCTTGGGCAAACGCTTGGAGACCTTGATGTTCTATCGCCCCGAAGACGGCCACGGCCTGCCGCACAACCCCTTCAACGCCATCATCACCCCCCGCCCGATCGGCTGGATTTCGACGCGCGATGCGGATGGGATCAACAATCTAGCGCCCTATTCCTTCTTCAACGGGGTCGCGTACACGCCGCCTCAGGTAATGTTTGCCACTACCGGCACCAAGCACGATCAGGACGGCGGCAAGGACAGTATTGCCAATATCGAGGCCACCGGCGTTTTCTGCGTGAACGTTGTGGCGCATGCCGATCAGGATGCCATGAATGCCAGTTCGGCAGGTCTGCCGAAGGAAATTGACGAATTCGCCCATGCCGGGCTGACACCGATCGAGTGTGAAACCATCCCCTGCGCCCGGATCAAGGGCGCGCCTGCGGCTCTGGAATGCCGATTGACAAAGATCGTGACCCTGCCCGGAGAGGCCAACCGGGTGGTGTTCGGAGAAGTCATCGGTGTTCATCTCGATGACGCGCATATCCGCGACGGGCGATTTGACGTCACCTCGTTCAAACCGCTGGCCCGTCTTGGTTATCGGGACTACTCGGTTGTTACTGAGCTGTTCGCGCTCGAACGCCCGGACGATTGAGGCCGCACACAAAGGGGGGCGCTGCCCCCGCCGCGGCAAGCCGCGACTCCCCCGGGATATTTTCGGCCAGGTGAAGAAACGGATCCTTCATTCATCTGGCCCCAAATATCCCGGAGCGCGAGGCAGAGCCTCGCAAAAATCAGTGGCCGCCCAATATACCGGTACGAACCGAATAGTCGACCGCCAGTTCGTAATCCGGGTCGTCGTCGCTATCGACCATCAGATGTCCGGCTTTGTTGAGCAGTTTGTGGCAATCCCGGCTCAGGTGGCGCAGCATGACCCGCTTGTCTGCCGCCTCGTATTTGGCCGCGATATTCTCGATGGCCTGCAAGGCGGACTGATCCACAACCCGGCTGGCGGCGAAATCGATAATCACGGTTTCGGGGTCGTTCTGCACGTCGAAGATTTCAAGGAAGCCTTCCGACGACCCAAAGAAAAGCGGCCCCTGAATTTCATAGACCTTGGCGCCTTTTTCAGTCTCGGAATCGCGGGTGACCGCATGGATGCGTTTGGCGTTGTTCCAGGCATAGGCCAGCGCCGAGACAATCACGCCGACGACAACGGCGACCGCAAGGTCCTCCATCACTGTCACGACAGTAACCAGTACGATCACAAACGCGTCTGTCAGAGGCACTTTGCGCATGATGTTGAACGAGTTCCACGCAAAGGTGCCGATCACGACCATGAACATCACACCCACCAGTGCCGCCAGCGGGATCTGTTCGATCAGGGGGGCGGCAAACAGAATGAACACCAGCAGGAACAGGGCGGCCGCGATCCCCGCGACACGTGTGCGCCCTCCGGATTTCACGTTGATCATCGACTGGCCGATCATTGCACAGCCGCCCATGCCGCCGAAGAAACCGGTCACGACATTGGCTGCGCCCTGCGCGATACATTCCTGCGAGGCGCCGCCGCGCTTGCCGGTTATCTCGCCCACGAGGTTCAGGGTCAGAAGAGATTCGATCAATCCGATCGCCGCCAGAATGACTGCATAAGGCAGAATGATCTCGAAGGTTTCCCAGTTCAACGGCACCATCGGGATGTGGAAGGCGGGCAAGCTGCCTTCAATCGAGGCCAGATCGCCGACGCGCGGCACGTCCAGCCCAAAGCCGATCACCAGCGCGGCGACAACCACGATGCCAGCCAGCGGGGCCGGCACAATACGCGTGATACGTGGCATTACCCAGATGACCGCCATGGTCAAAGCAACAAGACCCAGCATGGTATAAAGTTGCATGCCCGACAGCCATTCACCGCCGCCCATGCCGTGACCGGTGTTTTCCATGGTTCCCGGCACCTTGAACTGCCCCATCTGGGCCAGAAAAATCACAATCGCCAGTCCGTTCACGAAGCCCAGCATCACCGGATGCGGCACCAGCCGGATAAACCGCCCCCAATGCATCGCCCCCGCAATGACCTGCAGGATACCCATCAGAACAACTGTGGCGAACAGGTACTCGACCCCGTGCTCCGCCACCAGCGCGACCATGACCACGGCCAGAGCGCCGGTTGCACCCGAGATCATGCCGGGGCGGCCGCCGATCAGAGCGGTGATCAGACCGACAAGGAACGCGGCGTACAATCCGACCAGGGGGTGTACGCCAGCAACGAAGGCAAAAGCCACGGCCTCGGGCACCAGTGCCAGGGCGACGGTCAGCCCCGAAAGCAGCTCGATCCGGATACGCGACAGGGTGAAGCCTTCGTCCGGCATCCAGCGCAGATCGGGTATGGCAAGGCGATTGGCAAAACTTGCCAGCAAGGCTCGGGGCATTGGACGGTCCTGTCGGTTTTGATTGGCTCGCGCGAAGCGCGCCTTGTACCCGCCATTTCCCCCGCGAGGTACAGCATCTGGCGGGAACCTGCCATGCGCTGAGCACATAGCGAGATCACGGTCCACAGGGTCAGGCGCACAATCGGTTGAAACCACTTGTCAAATGGCCGCTGGCGCCTCAGAAATTTCAGGAAAGAAATTTTGGATCGGAGAAACGACGTGACCCAGACAAAGATTGCCGTCATTGGCGGATCGGGCATTTATGACATTGACGGGCTGGAAAATGCACAATGGGTCAGTGTCGAAACGCCATGGGGGGCACCGTCGGACCAGATTCTGACCGGATCTCTTGAGGGGATCGAGATGGCGTTCCTGCCCCGGCACGGACGGGGGCATGTGCATTCGCCGACCGAGGTGCCCTATCGCGCCAATATCGACGCGCTCAAGCGGCTGGGTGTGACGGATGTGATCTCGGTTTCGGCCTGCGGTTCGTTTCGCGAACACATGGCACCCGGCGATTTTGTTATTGTAGATCAGTTCATTGACCGAACTTTTGCGCGCGAGAAGAGCTTTTTCGGAACCGGCTGCGTGGCCCATGTCAGCGTTGCCCATCCCACCTGCCCGCGTCTGGGCGATGCGTGCGAGACCGCAGGCAAATCGGCTGGCATCACCGTGCATCGCGGCGGCACCTATCTGGCGATGGAGGGGCCGCAGTTCTCCTCGCTGGCGGAATCGAAGATGTATCGCAAGCACTGGGGCTGTGATGTCATCGGCATGACCAACATGCCCGAGGCCAAACTGGCCCGCGAGGCCGAGCTTTGTTACGCATCCGTTGCCATGGTCACGGACTACGACAGCTGGCATCCCGATCACGGCGAGGTTGACGTGACCACGATTATCGCCACCCTGACCGGCAATGCCGAAAAGGGCCGCGCGCTGGTCAAGGGGTTGCCGGCCTTGCTAGGGGCCGAGCGTGCGCCCTGCCCGCATGGCTGCGACCGGGCGCTGGAGTTTGCGATTCTGACCGCACCGGAAAAGCGCGACCCTGTGTTGCTTGCCAAACTGGATGCGGTCGCCGGGCGGGTCCTCTGACGTCAGTTTTTTGTCAGGCTCTGTTCGACCACGTCCCAAAGGCCGCGCGACCAGAGATCGTTATGCGTACCGTCGGGGATCACATGAAGCTGCGCCGTATCCCCGGCCAGAGCCGCCAATGCTTCAGCATGATGCAGCGGGATGGTTTCGTCCATCGTGCCGTGGAAGATCAGGGTCGGCACGGCAACATCGTCGATGATGTCCCGCGTCGCGAATTGATCTTTCATCAGGGTTGAGACCGGCAACCAGGGATACCGCTCGGCCGCGACGTCGACCGTTGCGGTAAACGGCGCCTCAAGCACGAGCAGTCTGGCATCCGGGCGCTGTTCGGCCACCGCGGCCGCGACCCCGGTTCCAAGGCTTTGGCCGTGCAGGACAACGGTCTCGCCAGCGCTGCTCAGCCTGTCGAACAGGTGCACCCCGTCGGAAATCAGCACCTGTTCGGATGGCTCGCCCCCGCTTCCGGGAAACCCGCGATAGCTGGGCGCAAGCAGCCCGTATCCGCTGTTCAGGATTTCGCGAAACCGTTCGGACCGGTCACCAAGATTCCCGGACTGACCATGAAAGAACAAAACGGTCGGCGCGTCGTCTATGGCCGAAGGCGCGGACCAGGCCGTCAATACCGTGCCGTAGGACATCGGCAGCGAGATCACATCGACATCCGCCAGCCCGATCGCAGCAGGTTCGGGCAGTTCGCCCTCGGGCTTGAACAGCAGTGACTTCTGGTTGAGGTACATGTAGCTGACCGCGCCGATATACAGAACGGCCCCGGCCAGAACGAGCCCGGTCAATGCGCGCCGGATCCGGGCGATACCCGGTACAGCAGCTTTTGCATCCGGTTTTGCGTGTTGCGTCTGTACCATTGGCCCCTCCGACACTCAGGCTTGCATGACAGGTCTGACGCTTTGAGCCGTATTTCAAGGCTCGGGTACAGTGCTTTATTGAATCTTAATCTGTTGCCACGAAGCCAGCCAGCGCAGGTTTCGCACTTTACATGGTTGAAACGCGCGGCGACCTCTCCATGTTGACGAAGATTATCGTGTGGCGGCAAATATTTAGCCGGCCACCGCCAAATGTGAGGACCGATGACACGTCTCAAGGCGCTGGATGCCGCCCGCTACTTGGCCTTTTGCGGCATGGTGCTGGTCAATTTCCGAATTGCAGCCGGCGTGGAACCGGGCCGTGACTGGGCCTCGGCTCTGGTCGATGCGCTGGAGGGGCGCGCGGCTGCGCTGTTTGTGGTGCTGGCTGGGGTTGGCATCGGGTTGTCGCAAATTTCTGCCAGTCTGCTGTTGCGCCGCGCCGCATTTCTATTCGGGCTGGGCCTGATCAACATGACCGTGTTCGACGCGGACATCCTGCATTTCTACGCGCTGTATTTTGTTGCCGGCGCGGCGTTCCTGACCGCCACGACGCGCGGCTTGTGGCTGGGCGCGTTTGGGATTGTCGCACTGTCGGTGCTTGCGATGCTCAGTTTCGACTATGACCGGGGCTGGGACCGGACCTCCCTGACCTACACCGACCTGTGGACCTTGCCCGGGTTCCTACGCAACGCACTGTTTAATGGCTGGCATCCGGTCCTGCCCTGGACCGCGTTCTTGTTGATCGGGATGGCGATCGGGAGGACACAGTTGCAAACTCTGTGCATTCAACACCGCCTGATCATCTGGGGTTTCGCCGCCGCCGTTCTGGCGCAATTTCCGCAAATGCTGATCCACGACCCCGAACTGAAGGCCTGGCTGGGCACTGAATCCATCCCGCCCGGTCCGTTCTATGTCATGGCGGGCGCGGGGACGGCATGTCTGATTATCGGGCTGTCACTCAAACTATGGCCAGTGATCGAGCGGGCAAAACTGGCCCCTGCCCTGGTGGCGCCGGGCAGGCAGAGCCTGACCCTGTACATGGCACATATCCTGATCGGGATGGGCATTCTTGATGAGGCCGGATTGCTGGACGGTTCCCTGACCGCGCCGCAGATCGTGGGGTACGCACTGCTGTTCTGCGCCGCATCGACACTTTTTGCACTGATGTGGTTCCGCCGCTTCAAGCGGGGCCCGCTTGAGGCGCTGATGCGATGGGCAACCGAACCACGTAAGGCTTGACGGCAACCGCGCGGCAAGTCTTTCTGTGAGACGAAATTACAGGATGCCTCATGTCGACAGATCTATGGCTGGCCTTTGTCGCCGCTTCCACCGCCCTGCTGCTGATCCCCGGGCCGACGGTTTTGCTGATACTCAGCTACGCCTTGTCGAAAGGGCGCAGTGTCGCCGTCGCCTCGGCCACCGGCGTGGCGCTTGGCGATCTGCTGGCGATGACGGCATCCCTGCTGGGACTTGGGGCGCTGGTTCTTGCCTCGGCCACCTTGTTTTCCGTTCTGAAATGGGTCGGGGCGGCCTATCTGGTCTGGCTGGGTATCAAACTTCTGCGCAGCGCCCCGTCTGGCGGGCTGAGCACCGTCCGCACAGAACGCGAGGTGACGGCGCGCGGCGTTTTTGGCCATGCGGCGGCCGTGACGGCGCTGAACCCCAAGTCCATCGCCTTTTTCATCGCTTTTGTGCCGCAGTTCCTGCGCCCGGATGACCCGCTGGGCCCGCAGTTCACGATCCTGATAGCTACATTTGTCGGGCTGGCCTGGCTGAACGCGCTGGCCTATGCGCTGCTGGCCGACCGACTGCGCCTGATGATCGGACGTGCCAATGTCATCACCGCAATGACCCGGTTCGGCGGATTGGCGTTGATCGGAATGGGATTTGCAACCGCCATTCTGCGCCGCCCCGCCTGACGCTACCCCTCGGCGTGTTCCTTCATGAACCCACGAATGAAGCGTCGGATTTCGCGCGCCGCCGAGGTGTCCAGCTCTTTACATAACTCGACAAAAGCGTCACGCTCATCTCTGTCCAGCCGCAGAACCAACTGACTGTTTTTCCTGGTAGAACCTTTACCGATTTTCTGTGTCACGCCTCTGGACCCTGTCAAATTCTCGATTCCTTTAGCTGCGCATTGTATATACATTGCATAGAGAATGTAGATATCGTGTGCATAACAATAAAACAGGACTTGTAGCAATGAACCTTAACGTCGCTCAGGCGTTTCTCCTGAAAGATCAGCCCAACTGGCGCAAGCCGCATCTGTCGTGGCTGCCTGTGGGACGTTACTGCTACTACGGCCTTCCCATGGCGCTGCCAAAGCGCCGCAGGTGAGCCCGAAAAGCCAAACTTTGCTTGCGTGAAAGGCACGGATAGGCCAAACACCCCGCGTAGCACGAGGCAAGGGGTCGCGCATGCCCAAACACACTACGGTCAAGGATTATATCCGCACCATCGTTGATTTCCCCCATGAAGGGATCATGTTCCGGGACGTCACCACGCTGTTTGCAGACCCGCGTGGGTTTCGCATGGCCATCGACCAGATGCTGCACCCTTATGCGGGCGAGCAGATCGACAAGGTCGTGGGACTTGAGGCGCGCGGATTCATCCTGGGCGGAGCGATAGCGCATCAGCTGAGCGTCGGATTTGTCCCGATCCGCAAGAAAGGCAAGCTGCCCGGTACCACGATCAGCCAGGACTACAAACTGGAATACGGCGAGGCGATCGTCGAAATCCATGACGACGCCATTCAGCCCGGTGAAAAGATCCTTGTCGTCGATGACCTGCTGGCCACCGGCGGCACCGCCGCTGCCGGCATCAAGCTGATCGAACGGCTGGGCGGCGAGATCGTGTCATGCTCATTCATCATCGACCTGCCCGATCTGGGCGGCCGCAAGGTGCTGGAAGGCATGGGCATGGATGTCCACGTCCTGTGTGAATTCGAGGGGCTGTGAGCCTCGATTCAATCACAAAACCGTGAATGGAAATATGCGACCGCGCCGGCTTAGCGCGGTTCACATTGTGTTCAACCCAAACTTATCGACATATTCAGTGATCTCTTCTTGAGAGCGGCGCGTAGCCCAGAGGATGCCAACAACGGCATTCCATCAAGGGATTACAGACCATGTTTCGCAAACTCGCAATCGCCGGTGCAGCAAGCCTTTTCGTCGGAACAGCTGCTTACGCTGACGGCCATTCCAAGGACATCGTTGACACAGCGGTCGGCGCCGGAAGCTTTGAAACCCTCGTTGCAGCCGTTCAGGCCGCCGAGCTTGTCGACACGTTGAAAGGTGAAGGGCCGTTCACCGTTTTCGCCCCCACAGACGAGGCCTTTGCCGCCCTGCCCGAAGGCACGGTTGAGACCCTGCTGAAACCCGAGAACAAGGACCAGCTTGTCGCCGTTCTGACCTACCACGTGGTGCCCGGCAAGGTGATGTCCGGCGACCTGTCCGACGACATGAAAGCCGCAACCGTTCAGGGTGGCGAGGTCACGATCGATCTGGACAATGGCGTGATGATCAACGACGCGAATGTTGTTCAGGCCGATATCGAGACGTCCAATGGCGTCATCCACGTTATCGACAAGGTGATCCTGCCTGTCTCTTAAGTGCAGTGCGCGGCCCGTATCACACGGGCCGCAGCTATGCCTTCAGGACAGCACCCGGGTTCATGATCCCATTGGGGTCAAGTGCCGCCTTGATCGCCCGCATTACTGACAGCTTGGCGGGCTCTCCATAGCGCTGAAGATCATCTGTTTTCAGCCGCCCGACCCCGTGTTCAGCGCTGACGGACCCTTCGAATTCGTGCACTAGCTCATGCACCGCATGCTTGACCTCGGCCCGTTGCGCATCGAATTCGGATCTGTCGCGGCCCTTTGGCGGGAACACGTTATAGTGCAGGTTCCCGTCCCCGAGATGTCCAAAACAATTGATCCGGTACGGCCCAAGCCCGGCCACAATCTCCGCGCCGCGCCGAATGAACTCGGGGACACGCGAAATCGGGATCGAGATATCGTGGCTGGAGACCGAGCCGATCATCCGGTTCGCCTCGGGGATGTCTTCGCGCACTGACCACAACTCGTGACGCTGTGTTTCGTTCTGGGCAATCACACCATCGCTGACCAAGCCGCGCTGACTTGCCTGTTCAAAAAGGTCCGCAAGCGTGTCTGTCGGAGAAAGCCCGCGCGACAAGCCCAGTTCGATCAGCACACACCATTCCGGCGGCACCGCAAAGGGTTGCCGGATGGCGGGCAGAACTTCGGACAGAAACTCCAGCCCCTGCCGGTGGATCAGTTCGAACGTCGATACCGCTTCGCCGAACTGGTCCCGCGCAAGCGCCAGAAGATCGATGGCGGCCTGCGCAGACGTCACCTGAAACATCGCGGTTCCAATACCGGCCGGGCGCGGAAACAGCTTCAGTGCGGCCGCCGTGATGATCCCCAGCGTCCCTTCCGACCCGATCAACAGGTTGCGCAGATCATAGCCGGTGTTGTCCTTGCGCAACCGGCTGAGCCCGTTCCAGATGTCGCCATTCGGCAGCACCGCCTCAAGACCCAGGCACAGATCACGCGCATTACCGTAGCGCAGCACGTTCACCCCACCTGCATTGGTCGCGAGATTCCCGCCGATGCGACAAGACCCCTGCGCGGCAAGGGACAGAGGGAACAGGCGGTCGGCGCTTTCGGCAGCTGCCTGGACATCGGCAAGAATCGCCCCAGCCTCGGCCACCAGCACGTTCTCGGACGGATAGACCGCCCGGATGGCCGTCATCCGCTCAAGCGATATTAGCAGCGGCGGCGGTCCGTCCGGCATCACTTGCCCGCCGACCAGTCCCGTTCCGCCGCCATAAGGAACAACCGACACCCGTGCGTCGGATGCGATGCGGATCAGGCCCGCCACCTCGTGAACCGTGCGCGGCGCGGCCAGCAGGCCGACATGCCCGGCAAACCGGCGGCGCGGTTCTTCCAGATATCGCGCCGCGACAGGGCGCAGGATCGCGTCACCCAGTTCAGCCTCGATCCTTCGGGCAAGGGTTTCATCGGCGGGATTAAATATCATGCCCCTTCCTTGCCCAACTCACGCGGCTGCAACAAGTCTTATTCCAGATCAATCAGGTACTGCGGCTCCAGCACCACGACGGTTGGCCGGTCGGGGAGCGTTTTGAGCGACACCGTGATCTCGGAAACCCCGTCACGCTCCACCGGGAATGTATCCCGGATGTCAATCAGGAACCGATCCAGCGAAAACCCCGAGAACCAGTGCATCGGTATGATAACCGAGCTTTTGAGGCGCTTGAGGACAGTGATCATCTCGGGCAGGGGCATGGTCGTGCCTCCATCCACGGCCGCCATCACCACATCCAAACGTCCCAACGCGGCAAACTGCTCGTCCGAAGGGACATGGTGCAGATGCCCCAGATGGCCGATGCACAGGCCTTCGACCTCGAATACGAAAATAGAATTGCCCTTGGTCTCGACCCCACCCAGGGTCGATCGGATATCGGTCGACACGTTGCGCACCACCAATTCACCAAGATCAAGATAGTGTTCGATCCCCTGCCCGAATTCGCCCCAACCCGGCAGGACATGGGGGATGGCAGGATCCGGATGCGCCGTCCAGTGCGTATTGTGGGCGTGGTTCATCGTCACCACGTCGGGGATCAGATCGGCGCTGCCGATGAAACCGGTGAAATCGGTGACCGAGTTCAAGCCACCCCGTGTCTGTATCAGAAACGATGCGTGGGCAATGTAACTGATGCGCACCGAAAACTCGGGCACCGGGTCGGTCCACGCAGCCTTATGCAGATACTCAATGCCCGGTGCCGCGTCTGCAATGGCAATACAATGGCTCGGTCGCCGCTCCTGCGCCGACACCGCTCCCGAGATTACCATCAATGCCAGAACCACCCAGCGCATGAGGAGAGTGTAGCGCAGAACGCGACCAAGTCATGCCCCTTGTTCATCTGGCCAAGAATATCCCGGGGGAGACGCGGCTTGCCGCGGCCGGGGGCAGAGCCCCCGATGGCCCCTTTGGGGCCACCTACCCGGCGTCGGTCTTGCCGCGCCGGTCCGAACGCAGGCTGGCATAAAGAACATGCGTCCGCCAGCGCCCGTTGATCTGCAGATATGACTGCGCCACGCCTTCGTATTTGAACCCCGAGCTTTCCAGCAACCCGCGCGAGGCATTGTTTTCAGGAAGGCAGGCAGCCTCGATCCGGCTCAGGTCAAGGCGTGTAAAGGCGTGGTGCACAACCGCGCCGATGGCCTCGCGCATATACCCCTGCCGGGCAAACGCCTGACCCGTCCAATAGCCAAGCGTTCCGGCCTGCGCCGGGCCACGCCGGATGTTGTCCAGCGTGATCGCCCCCAGCAGTACGTTGTCGCTGCGGCGAAACAGGAACAACGGGATCGCCGTACTGCTGCCGACCGAGCGCTGCGCCCAGTAGACCCGGTTGGTGAAGGATTTGCGGCTCAGGTGATCCTGGGCCCAGATCGGCTCCCACGGGGTCAGATAATCTCGCGACGCCCGCCGCAACGCGGCCCAGTCATTGAAATCGGAATGCACAGGCGGACGCAGGCTCAGCCGCTCGGTTTCGAGTTTCAGCTTGCGTCTGCCCAACAGCATCACGCCGCACGCCTCTCCTGCAATTGCGCCAGCGTAGGCGCGCCCGAGACCGGACCATAGAGCGCCAGCGCTGCCGGGGCCTGTACGGCCATCTGTTCGGCGAAGACGCGGACGTCCTCGGTGCTGACGGCGTCGATCTTGGCGACGGTATCTTCGAGCGAGGGCACCCTGCCCCAGATCTGCACCAGCCGCGCCAGACGTTCGGCGCGGTTCGAGGGGCTTTCCAGCCCCATCAGCATCCCCGCCTTCATCTGCGCACGGGCACGGGCGACCTCTTCCTCGCTCATATCTTCGGCGGCGCGCTTCATCTCGTCGATGGTGATCGTTGCCAGTTCGCCAACCTGATCGGCCGATGTTCCGGCATAGATCGTGGTTGTCCCGGTATCGGCATAGGCACCTGTCTGCGCGAAAATCGTGTAGCAAAGCCCGCGCGTCTCGCGCACTTCCTGAAACAGACGCGAGGACATGCCGCCACCCAGTGCGGTCGAGTAGATCTGTGCGGTATAGATCGCATCGTCACGATAGCCGGGGCTTTCCAGCGCCAGTGCGAAATGGGCCTGTTCCAGCGCTTTTTCCTGCCGCGCCTCACCGCCGGTGAACCGCGCAGGCTCGGCGATCAGGCCGGTTCTGGGTGTCAGATGGCCAAACATCTCCTCGGCCAGTTTCTTCAGCGCATCGTGATCCACAGCGCCGGCGGCGGACAGGATCATCTGATCCGGGCCGTAATGCTCTGCCACGAAGCCCGACAGATCCTCGCGCGAGAACGAACTGACCCTTTCGGTTGGGCCGAGAATGGTCCGGCCAAGGGGCTGGTCGTGATAGCTCTGCTCCTGCAACCAGTCAAAGATCACGTCGTCGGGCGTGTCATAGGCCTGACCGATCTCCTGCAGGATGACGCCGCGCTCGACTTCGATCTCGCGCGGGTCGAAAACCGGATTCAGGACAATGTCGCCGATGACATCCATGGCCAGCGCCACGTCGTCTTTCAGGACACGTGCGTAATAGGCCGTTACTTCGCGCGAGGTGTAGGCATTGATATAGCCGCCCACATCTTCGATCGCCTCGGCGATCTGCAGTGCGGAACGCCGCTTGGTTCCCTTGAACGCCATGTGTTCAAGGAAATGGGCGATGCCGTTCTGCTCGATCCGCTCGTGCCGCCCGCCGGCGGTTACCCAGATACCGATGGCCGCCGATTGCAGCCCCGGCATATGTTCACTGACGATACGAAACCCGTTCTTCAGTTGGTCCTGTCTGACAGTCACTCAGCAATATGCCTTCTGATATGATCCTCGAGGGCACCCAGATCGTTGGCAATGCGGGTCACCCGTTCCGGACGTTCATACAGATCAGACATGCGGGATGGAAGAGGCGGATGCACGCCGCTCGCCTTCTCGACCGCAGCCGGGAATTTCGCCGGGTGCGCGGTGGCCAGTGTGATCATCGGCACGTCCGCCGTGCGGTGCGCTTCGGCGACCCTGACGCCGACGGCGGTATGCGGGCAAACCAGCTCGGCGCTGTGGGCGAGCGTGTTCTTGATCGTCGCAAGCGTTTCGTCTTCGGACACGCGACCGGAGTCGAAGCTTTCACGCAAGGCCTCCATCGCGCCCTGGCTGACGTTGAAGCCGCCCGTCTTTAGTTCGTCCATCAATTGGGCCACTGCGGCGCCGTCTTCGCCATAGGCATAATACAACGCGCGTTCGAAGTTCGAGCTGACCTGAATATCCATCGACGGGCTGATCGAAGGGATGGTTTCGCCCTTGAAATACCCCTCGCCCGACAGGCAACGGTGCAGGATGTCGTTCTGGTTCGTGGCCACGACCAGACGGTCGATTGGAAGCCCCATGCGTTTGGCCAGATAGCCCGCGAAGATGTCACCGAAATTGCCGGTGGGGACGGTAAAGCTGACCTTGCGGTGCGGGGCTCCGAGGCTGACAGCCGCCGAAAAGTAATAGACGATCTGCGCCAGAACACGGGCAAAGTTGATCGAGTTCACGCCCGCCAGTTTCACACCATCGCGGAAGTCGAAATCGTTGAACATATCCTTCAGCGCGGCCTGGCAATCGTCGAAATCCCCATCCACGGCAAGCGCATGCACGTTGCCATCGGCGGGTGTGGTCATCTGACGGCGCTGCACCTCGGACACGCGGCCATGCGGATACAAGATGAATACGTCCACGGCATCCAGACCCCGGAACGCCTCGATGGCCGCCGATCCGGTGTCGCCGCTGGTCGCGCCGACGATGGTCACCCGATCGCCCCGCCGTTTCAGAGCGACCTGGAACAGCTGACCGATCAACTGCATCGCGAAATCCTTGAATGCCAGCGTCGGGCCGTGGAACAATTCCAGCAGGAAATGGTTTTCGTTTAGCTGCTTCAATGGTGCCCGGGCATCATGGCCGAAACCTTCGTAAGCACGGGCGATGATTTCCTTGAACTCATCTTCGGCAAACGAGCCGCTGACATAGGGCCACATCACGCGGAACGCGATTTCTTCATAGGACAGACCGGCCAGAGCGGCGATCTCGTCCTGTGACATTACCGGAATTTCGGCAGGCAGGTACAGGCCGCCATCGCGGGCCAGTCCGGTCAGCATCGCCTCTTCAAAGGTCAGTTCGGGCGCCTGCCCACGGGTCGAGATGTATTTCATGTCGCGTCACTCTCAGTATTGGCACGGCTGCGCCACAGGAAGTACCCGGTCATCGCGGCCCAGACCAGAGCCAGACCAAACCAGGTGATTGCATATTGCAAATGATCGTTCGGGATACCCGCCGCATCCACTGGCAAAGGCGTTACATTCGGGTCGGTTTTCGTGCGGGCAATCAACAGCACCGGCTCCGCTCCCAGCGCTGCGGCCAGATTTGGCACATCCCGGGCAAACCAGATGTTGTCATCGATGTCCGGATCGGGCGTATAGCTGTCGATCTCATCGGGCCAGTGCAGATTGCCGGTGATCTCCATAGGCCCGGTCGAACGCTCCGCCTGCTTGGCAGTGGTCCGGACGAAACCCCGGTCCACCAGAATTGTCCGATCCGCGGTACTGAAGGACTGGATGATGCGATACCCGGCCCCAACCTGCTTGACCGAAACCAGAACATGGATTTCGCCCGGTTCCATTTCGCCAGAGACAGTGACCGGCAGATACTTGTCGGCATCCTCCGAAACCTGCGGAGGCAAAGCAACGGGCTCGGCTGAGATCCGGCTTTCGATCTCGGCCAGGATCCCCTGTTTCCACGCAAGTCTCTGCACCTGCCAGACGCCCAGCGACACCAGCACGCCCAGACCGGCAAGGCCGAAGATCAGCAGAAACAGAAAGCGGCGCATGGCTTGGGCAAACCTCATTGCAGGAACCGGCGTCTTGTTAAGGGGCGTGCGACCCGAATTGCAACCAAGCAATTGTATGGGGCGCAATCTTGCGCCCCGGATAGAGAAAAAGCCGCCCCAAAGGGCGGCTTTTGCAATTGGATCACCAAAGCGGAGTTACATCAGCGGGGCCTGACCCCAGATGTAGACGGCAAAGAACAGGAACAGCCAGACAACGTCCACGAAGTGCCAATACCAGGCGGCCGCTTCGAAACCGACGTGTTTCTCGGGCGTGAAATCGCCTTTCAGTGCGCGGATCAGACAGACCGTCAGGAAGATGGTGCCGATGATCACGTGTGCGCCATGGAACCCGGTTGCCATGAAGAAGTTCGAATAGAACTGATCGCCGCCGAATTCCCAACCACCGTGGGCCAGCAGTTCGTAATATTCGAAACCCTGCAGGAAGGTAAACGCAATACCCAGCGCGATACCGATTGCCAGACCCTGCACCAGTGCCTTTCGGTCATTGCCGTGCACAAGCGCGTGGTGCGCCCAGGTGATCGCGCAGCCCGACAACAGCAGAACCAGCGTGTTGATCAGCGGCAGGTGGAACGGGTCAACCGCGTGGATGTCCGGCTGGATGTATTCGGTGCCGGCATAGTCGTACATCGGGTACATCCGATGTTTGAAGAACGACCAGAACCAGGCAAAGAAGAACATCACCTCGGACATCACGAACAGGATGAAGCCATAGCGCAGACCGATACGGACAACTGGCGTGTGGTCGCCCTGACGGCTTTCAACCACCACTTCGGACCACCAGGCGAACATGGTGTAGAGAACGGCCACCAGACCGGCCCAGAATATCCACGGAGTGATTCCGTGCATCCACAGGACGGCTCCAAACAGCATCACAAAACCACCGACGGCGCCAACAAGCGGCCAGATCGAGGGGTTCAGAATGTGGTAGTCATGGTCTTTAGCGTGTGCCATCAGTGTCCCTCACCTTAAGGCGTTAGTTCGTATTTGTGTCTGCCTGCACGTCAAGGGCGGCATAGCCCTCGGGCAGGTCGATTTCGTAGAATGTATACGACAGAGTGATCGTATGAACATACTGTGCTTCGGGGTCTTCGACGATTTCGGGGTCGACAAAGAAGGTTACGGGCATCTCGACCCGCTCACCCGGCTGCAATACCTGCTCGTCAAAGCAGAAGCAGGCGATCTTCTGGAAATACCCGCCTGCCGAATACGGCGTCACGTTATAGGACGCCTGCCCGGCAATGGGTTTGTCGGTCGGATTGTAGGCCTCGTAAAAGGCCAGCCCGGTTTCCCCGATGCGGACCTTCATCTCGCGTTCGACGGGCTTGAACTCCCACGGCATGCCCTTGGCCTTGGAGCCGTCGAAACGGATCGTGACCATGCGGTCGAGAATATCATCAGGGGCTTGCTGCGCGACGCCGGTGGTGCCGCCAAAGCCCGTAACCCTGCAGAACCAGTTGTAAAACGGCACCGCAGCCCAGGCCAAACCGCCCATCAGGACGACCACACCGACCAGTTGCACAACCGTTTTTTGAGGACCCGACATCGCCATCAGTTCTGCACCTCGACAGCGGGACCCGTGAAGGAACTGCTGGAAACCTTGGCGATGGTCAGGCCGAAGATGATCACGATGAATGCGGCGAGGGTCAGCCCCACGCCCAGATTGCGGCTGAAACGGCGGTGGTGCAACTCGTGGCTCTTGCGCAGGCTCATGACCAGCCTCCCAGCCCATAGGGCTTCAGCAGCGCTTCCACGAGAATGGCGCCGAAATGCAGGAACAGATACAACAGCGACAGTTTGAAAAAGCCACGCTCGACCTTGAAATTGTCCGCCTCGGCATCGTCTTCGGTGCGGCGGGAAATCCGCCATGCGCCGCGCAGGAACAGCGCATTCAGAACAAGGGCGACGGTCAGATAGACCGGGCCGCCAATGCCCGAGAAGGCCGTGCCAACCGCTAGAATGGCCAGCAGCGCAGTATAGATCAGGATATGCACACGGGTCGCGCGTCGCCCATGAGTGACCGTCAGCATCGGAACACCGGCATCGTCGTAATCCGTGCGCATGAACAAGGCCAGCGCCCAGAAATGCGGCGGCGTCCACATGAAGGTCAGAGCGAACATCAGCCACGGCTCAAGCGTCATGGAGCCTGTGGCGGCAACCCAGCCGATCACCGGCGGGAACGCTCCGGCCGCGCCGCCGATCACGATGTTCTGCGGCGTCAGGCGCTTTAGCCACATCGTGTAGATCACGACATAGAAAAAGATAGTAAAGGCAAGAAACGCACCGGCAAAGATGTTCGTAGCCAGCGCCAGCATGATGACCGACATGCCCGACAACGCGAGGCCTAGCGCCATCGCCTCACCCGGTTCAACCTTGCCGGACGGGATGGGACGACCCTTGGTGCGTTTCATCACCTTGTCGATGTCCGCATCCCACCACATGTTCAGCGCGCCGGACGCACCGCCACCTATGGCAATGAACAGAATGGCGCAAAAACCGACCACGGGATTCACGGAAACCCGAGCCGCCAGCAGACCGACCAGCGCGGTGAACACGACCAGAGACATCACACGCGGCTTCAGCAGGGCGAAATAATCGCCAAAGCTGGCCTCGTCCGCGTATCCCTTCGCGGTCACGGTGCTGGCATTGAAGCTTGCGTCGCTCATTTCCGGTCCTTTGTGGGCGAAAGCTGCGCGATTACCGCGCAGCCTGCATGTTGTTTCAGGCGGGGCCAGCCCGCCCTGTCGCGTTTACTTGGCAGCAATCTGATAGGATTGCGGCAGGCCTGCGTATTCGTCGATCGCACTCTTCAGCCATTCATCATAGGCTTCCTGGCTGACGACCTTGACGGTGATCGGCATATAGGCGTGGTCTTTGCCGCACAGTTCCGAACACTGGCCGAAATAGATGCCTTCCTTGTCGGCCTCGAACCACAGCTCGGCCAGACGACCGGGTACACCGTCCTGCTTCACGCCGAAGGACGGGATCGTCCACGAGTGGATCACATCGGATGCGGTCACCTGCATGACGACGACCTTGTTCACCGGAACGACAACCGCAGTGTCGGTGGCCAACAGCCATTCATCGTCGCTGTATCCGGAATCGGCCAGCTTGGCGCGCATCGCGTCGTCCAAAACAAACGGCGTCACGTCAGCGTCAGCTGGGCGGGCACCTTCGTCCAGGGTGGCCGGGTGGCCCAGCAGGTAGCTGTCGAACGCAAAGTCGTGATCGACGTATTCATAGGTCCAGTACCACTGGTTGCCGACAACCTTGATCACCACGTCGCCTTCGGGAATTTCCTGCTGCTTGAACAGAACCGGCAGCGAGAAGGCGCCAATGAAGACCAGAATCAGGATCGGGCCAAGCGTCCAGGCGATCTCGACCGGGGTGTAGTGAGAGAAACCGGCTGGCTTCGGGTTAACGCGCTGATTGTAGCGCACGATGCAGTAAAGCAGCAGGCCACCAACCAGCAAGCAAACGGCGGTGATGATGACCAGAATCATCCCATCCAGATCCCGAATCCCTTCGGCCAGGCTGGTGGCGGCGGGCTGGAAACCCATGCCGCCATCGGTCGGCTTGCCGATAATCTCAAGCTCCTGAGCCATGGCGGGAAGGCTGGAGAGGGCTGTCATAAACCCCGAAAGCATCAAAGCATTCTTCATTTTCTGTCCTGATCGTTTGATCTTTGCGTCCCTGGCGAAAAGGTGTGAATCGGCCACACCTCTCCCGTTGTCTTTGGCCGCGTTAAAAACCATATTCCTGCGGGTAGATAAAGCAAAATGCTTGCGTCAAACAGACGCTATTTTTGATCTGGATCAAACCGGAAAGGCCCCAAGCCATGTCAAACGACCCGTTTCGCCCCTTTGAAACCGCAATTCCGCATGATGAAGCGCTTGCGGTGCTGCAATCGGCAACGGCGGGGGCCGAGGATGGCGAGCTGTTCGTGGAACGCCGCAAATCCGAATCTCTGGTCTTTGATGACGGTCGCCTGCGCACCGCGTCTTATGATGCGTCCGAAGGATTCGGACTGCGCGCCGTGCAGGGCGAAGTTGCCGGATATGCGCATTCCACGGACGTTTCGATCCCCGCGCTGAAACGGGCGGCCGAGACCGCGCGGCTGGCGGTCGGGGATGGCGGTGGCACGCTGGCCGAGGCACCGCGGGCGACCAACAAGCGGCTTTACACAGATGAGGATCCGATCGAAACCGCCAGCTTTCCGGTCAAAATCGAGACGCTGCGCGAGATTGATGCGTTTTCCCGCGATCTCGACCCCCGGGTGGTTCAGGTCAGCGCAACCATCGCAGCCGCAGTACAGGAGGTTGAGATTCTGCGCCCTGATGGCGTTCTGGTGCGCGACGTGCGCCCGATGACCCGTCTGAACATCTCGGTCATCGTGGAGCAGAACGGACGCCGCGAAAGCGGTTCGGCAGGCGGCGGTGGCCGTGTCGGTCTGGATGGGCTGATCGATCCGGCGGACTGGCAGGACAAGGCGCGCGAGGCATTGCGCATCGCTCTGGTCAACCTGGACGCAGTCCCTGCCCCGGCCGGTGTGATGGAAGTGGCCCTCGGCCCCGGCTGGCCCGGTATCCTGCTGCACGAGGCGATTGGGCACGGGCTTGAAGGGGATTTCAATCGCAAGTGCAGTTCAGCCTTTGCCGGGCTGATGGGGCAACCGATCGCGTCCAGGGGTGTGACTGTCGTCGATGACGGCACCATCGCGGACCGGCGTGGCTCGATCACGGTGGACGACGAAGGCACGCCCAGTTCCCGCACGGTTCTGATCGAAGACGGAATACTGACGGGGTATATGCAGGACCGCCAGAACGCACGGCTGATGAATGTCGCGCCCACCGGCAACGGGCGGCGGCAAAGCTATGCGCACAAGCCAATGCCACGCATGACCAACACGATCATGCTGGGAGGCGATGCGGACCCTGCCGCCCTGGTTGCGGACATCAAGGACGGTATCTGGGCCGTGGGCTTCGGCGGTGGCCAGGTGGATATCACCAACGGCAAGTTCGTTTTCTCCTGCACCGAGGCGTATCGGGTCGAGAACGGCAAGATCGGTGCGCCAGTCAAGGGCGCGACGCTGATCGGGGATGGCCCTTCCGCCCTGAAGCGCATTCGCGGGCTTGGGAATGACATGGAGCTGGACCCGGGCATGGGCACCTGCGGCAAGGACGGGCAATGGGTGCCCGTAGGGGTCGGCCAACCAACCGTTCTGATGGATGGCCTGACAGTGGGCGGATCGGCCGCCTGAGCGGGAATCAATTGGAGACTCAAGGGCGCAGGGTTAACACTGCGCCTGATTTTTTGATTTCTGCATTGGAATGACCGCGAACTGCGCAAGGAAAGCTATCGCGGTTTTTCTTTTTACTTTCCGATGGTTATCCTGCAACCAAAGTACACCACCTGTGCAAATAGCATATAATTTTCAACGATTTACAGGCTGTTAACCCCGCATCCCGTAAACCAGTTCTGCAATCAGGCGGAGCAACGGATGACTGAAGAGCAGCTTTCTTCCTATCACCCCCCACTCCCACCCACCACGGAAGAGGACCGGTTTTCCTGGCTCCGTCTGTTGCGCTCACGCAAGGTTGGCCCGGCAACATTCCGGCGACTGTTGCGCGAACATGGCTCGGCGCAGAATGCGCTGGCCGCGTTGCCGGAAATGGCACGCGCCGCCGGGATCGAAGACTATGAAATATGCCCACCCGGCGTGATTGAGGCGGAACTCAGGGCTGCAAAAGCCGCAAAAGCGCGGCTTCTGTGCCTTGGGGCCGCTGACTTCCCCGCTTCCCTGTCGACCCTGTCTGATGCACCCCCGATGCTGTGGGCCATCGGTGACATCAGCGTACTGGCAAAACCCGCAATTGCTTTGGTCGGCGCGCGCAACTGCTCGTCCCTCGGGGGGCGTATGGCCCGGAACCTGGCGAAAGAGCTTGGGGCGTGCGGTTATACGGTCGTCTCAGGCATGGCGCGCGGCATCGACACATCCGCGCACATCGCGTCGCTGGACACCGGGACGGTGGCTGTTCTGGCAGGCGGGGTCGACGTTGTTTATCCGGCGGAAAATACCGATCTTGCGAACGATATTGCACGCAAGGGCCTGCGATTGTCCGAACAGCCGATGGGGGTGACGCCGCAGGCACGGCATTTCCCGCGGCGCAACCGCATCATCTCGGGCCTCGCGCAGGCGGTTGTGGTGGTCGAGGCGGCGGCAAAATCCGGCAGTCTGATCACGGCGCGGGACGCGCTGGATCAGGGGCGCGAGGTTCTGGCCGTACCCGGCCACCCGTTCGATGCCCGCGCCGCCGGGTGCAATCTGCTGATCCGCGATGGCGCAACGCTGGTCCGTTCCGCGCAAGACGTGATTGACGCGCTGCCGCCGCAACAATCTGTGGCAGAGGCGCCGGAACTTCCGCTAAGCCTTCAACCTTCGTCTGACGCCCCTGCAATGCCAGAGGCGTCAGTCTTGCAGGCCGAAATTCTGGCGCGGCTGGGTCCTTCGCCAGTGGCCGAAGACCAGTTGATCCGGGACATTGCCGCCTCGGCCGAGGCCATCGCCCCGGCCTTGCTGGATCTGGAACTGGACGGACGAATCCAGCGGCAGGCGGGCGGCCTGCTTTCGCGAGTAGCCTGATCACCGGCTTTTGCTTGGCCCCGTCTGTTTGAAGAAATTTGGCCCGGCCAGAGCCCTGAAATTGCGGGAAAAACTGGATGCGGCAAGGTACGCATTGACAATTCGATCTTGCCGCACACATTTTGCACCGCCATACAAAGCGCAAAGCCTGTCGAGCAAGGATTCATCTTAAATGCCTGTAGTTGTTGTAGAATCTCCGGCCAAAGCAAAAACGATCAACAAATATCTGGGCCCCGACTACACCGTTCTGGCCTCGTACGGCCATGTACGCGACTTGCCGCCGAAGGATGGATCGGTTGATCCAGAGCATGAATTCTCGATGAAATGGGAAGTCGGCAATGACAGCCGCAAGCACGTCAAGGCCATCGCCGACGCACTTAAGGACGACAATGCGCTGATCCTGGCCACTGACCCCGATCGCGAGGGCGAAGCAATCAGCTGGCACCTGCAGGAAGCGCTGACCAAGCGGCGCTCGATCAAGAAAGACACACCGGTCAGCCGGGTTACATTCAACGCCATCACCAAAGAGGCTGTGACGCAGGCGATGCAGAACCCGCGTCAGGTGGACATGCCGCTGGTCGAGGCTTATCTGGCCCGCCGTGCGCTGGATTACCTGGTGGGGTTCAACCTGTCACCCGTTCTGTGGCGCAAGCTGCCCGGCGCGCGGTCGGCTGGCCGGGTGCAGTCGGTCTGTCTGCGGTTGATCGTCGAGCGCGAGATGGAGATCGAGGCGTTCAAGCCGGTCGAATACTGGTCGGTGCGGGCCTTGTTCGAAACGCCCCGCGGCCAGACCTACGAGGCCCGGCTGGTCACGCTGGCCGGAAAAAAGCTGGACACGCACGACCTGACCAATTCGACACAAGCCGAATTGGCAGTTCAGGCCATCACCAGCCGCGCGTTGAGCGTGACATCAGTCGAGGCCAAGCCTGCCGCCCGCAACCCAAGCGCGCCGTTCATGACATCCACGCTGCAGCAGGAAGCCAGCCGCAAGTTCGGCATGGGAGCCCGCCACGCGATGCAGGTGGCGCAGCGGCTGTATGAGGCGGGTTACATTACATATATGCGGACTGACGGCATCGACATGGCACCCGAAGCTGTGACTGCCACCCGCGACGCCATCGCCGACCGATATGGCGCAGAATACGTGCCAGACAGCCCGCGCATGTATAAGAACAAGGCCAAGAACGCTCAGGAAGCGCATGAATGTATCCGCCCGACGGATATGACCCGCGATGCCAAGGCGCTGAAGGTCACGGATGAGGATCAGCGCAAGCTTTATGATCTGATCTGGAAACGTACAATCGCCTGCCAGATGGCCGCCGCCCGGCTGGAGCGGACCACGGTCGAGATTGGCAGCGCCGACGGTCAGGTCGGTCTGCGCGCCACCGGGCAGGTGGTTTTGTTCGACGGGTTCATGCGCGTCTATGAAGAGGGCCGCGATGACGTCACGGATGACGACGAAAAACGCCTGCCTCAGATCATGAAGGGGGACCCTGCCCCGTTTGCCAAGACCTCATTGCGGGATCAGCACACAAAGGCCACGAACGATGACAAGGCCGCCATCCTGTCCGAGAATGAAGCCGTTCTGGCCCTGCAACATCACACCCAACCGCCCCCGCGTTACACCGAGGCCACTTTGGTCAAACGGATGGAGGAATTGGGGATCGGTCGCCCTTCGACCTATGCCTCGATCGTGACGACGATCCAGGACCGGGAATATGTGCGCAAGGACAAAAACCGGCTGATCCCTGAAGAAAAGGGCCGCATCGTCACCATCTTCCTGCTGAATTTCTTCCGTCAGTACGTGGGCTATGAGTTCACCGCCAATCTGGAAGAACAGCTGGACGACGTCAGCGCCGGGGATCGCGACTACAAGGATCTGTTGGGCAAGTTCTGGCGCGAGTTTTCGGCTGCAATTGGCGAGACCTCGGAGCTGCGCATTTCGGAAGTGCTGGACAAGCTGGACGAAGCGCTGGCACCGCAGCTTTATCCGCCGCGCGAGGACGGGTCGGATCCGCGTATCTGCCCGAAATGCGGCGTGGGGCAATTGCACCTGAAGACGTCGCGCACCGGCGGATTCGTCGGGTGCGGCAACTACCCGGAATGCACGTATACCCGTCCGATCGCCGGTGAAGGCGCGGAAGGCGACGAACGTCTTCTGGGCGAGGATGCGGGTGATGAGATCTGGCTGAAATCCGGCCGCTTTGGTCCTTATGTCCAGCGTGGCGAGCCGACGCCGGAGAACAAAAAACCACCCCGTGCGTCGCTGCCGCGTGGCTGGAGCAAGGATGACATGGATTTGGACAAGGCGCTGACCCTTCTCAGCCTGCCCCGCCAGATCGGCGAACACCCCGAAGGCGGAATGATCAGCGCGAATTTCGGTCGCTTCGGGCCTTACCTGATGCATCAACTGGCCGATGAAGCCAAACCGGTTTACGCCAACCTCAAAGACCCTAATGACGTGTTCGAGATCGGGATGAACCGGGCCGTGGAACTGCTGGCCGAAAAACGGGCCAACCCCGGTCGGGGCCGTAGTGCGGCGGCCAAACCGCTGAAGGAACTGGGCGAGCATCCCGATGGCGGCGCGATGCAGGTTCTGGACGGGCGCTACGGGCCGTATGTGAAATGGGAGAAAGTCAACGCGACCATTCCCAAGGACGTAAAACCCGAAGACGTGACGCAGGAAATGGCCGTTGAACTGGTCAACGAGCGTGCGGCCAAGAAGGGCACCAAGAAAAAAGCTGCGCCAAAGAAGAAGGCCGCTGCCAAGAAGACAGCCAAGAAGGCGGGCTGAGACGGGGCTAGGTAGAAATACCATTGCCCTCTGGTTTCATTGACTTCCCCGTGACGTGGCGGCACAACCTGCCGCATCACCATGTCATTGGGGGAGTTTTCCATGAAGAAAATCTATGCCAATGCCACTGAAGCGCTCGATGGGGTGCTGTCGGATGGCATGCTGATTGCGGCGGGCGGTTTCGGCCTGTGCGGTATTCCCGAACTGCTGCTTGAGGCGATCCGGGAATCGGGCGCCAAGGATCTGACTTTTGCCAGCAACAACGCCGGGGTCGACGATTTCGGTATCGGCATCCTGCTGCAGACGAAGCAGGTCAAAAAGATGATCAGCTCGTATGTCGGTGAAAACGCCGAATTCATGCGCCAGTACCTGAGCGGCGAGTTGGAGCTGGAGTTCAACCCGCAAGGCACTCTGGCCGAGCGTATGCGCGCAGGCGGCGCGGGCATCCCCGGCTTTTACACCAAGACCGGCGTGGGTACCGTGATTGCCGACGGCAAGGAACACAAGGACTTCAACGGCGAGACCTACATCATGGAGGAAGGCATTTTTGCCGATCTCGCCATCGTCAAAGCCTGGAAGGCCGATGACACCGGCAACCTGATTTTCCGCAAGACTGCACGCAACTTCAATGTACCTGCCGCGACCTGCGGCAAGATCTGCATCGCCGAGGTTGAAGAGATCGTGCCGCGCGGCTCGCTCGACCCGGATGGGATCCATCTGCCCGGCATCTACGTGCACCGCATCATTCAGGGGAGCCACGAAAAGCGCATCGAACAGCGCACCACCCGCAAGAAGGAGGACGCATAATGCCCTGGGACCGCAATCAGATGGCCGCACGCGCGGCGGAAGAGCTGGAAGACGGCATGTATGTGAACCTCGGCATCGGCATTCCGACGCTGGTGGCAAACTATGTGGGGGACAAGGACATCACTCTGCAATCCGAGAACGGCATGCTGGGCATGGGTCCATTCCCGTTCGAGGGTGAAGAAGACCCCGACCTGATCAACGCGGGCAAGCAGACGATCACCGAACTGTCCCGCACGTCCTACTTCGACAGCGCCACGTCCTTTGCCATGATCCGGGGCGGCAAGATCGCTGCGGCGATTCTGGGTGCCATGGAAGTGGACGAAAAGGGCGATCTGGCCAACTGGATGATCCCCGGCAAGCTGGTCAAGGGTATGGGCGGCGCGATGGATCTGGTCGCCGGCGTCGGTCGTGTGATCGTGGTCATGGATCACACCAACAAACATGGCGATTCAAAAGTGCTTAAGGAATGCACCTTGCCGCTGACAGGTAAGGGCGTCGTTGATCGCATCATCACCAATCTGGGCGTGCTGGATGTGGTTGAAGGCGGCCTGAAGATTGTCGAACTGGCCGACGGTGTCAGTGAAGACGATATGCGGGCCTCGACCCAAGCCACGATCGTCGGCTGATTGACCTGATATTGAATGGCCCGCCGACTCGCGGGCCATTTTCAGTTTAGCGTCTGAAATACGCAGCCATCCGAGATCAGTTCCGGCGGGGTCGAGCACAACGCGCGCGCCACCTGAAACGCCGCAAGCACTTTTGGCACGTAATCGCGGGTTTCCGCATAAGGCGGCACACCACTGTGTTTGCGAACGGCTCCTTCGCCCGCATTATATCCGGCCAGCACCAAAATCGGGTCGTTTTTGAATTCCCCCATCAGCCAGTTCAGGTATTTCACACCGCCCGCGATATTCTGCGAGGGCTGAAAACTGTCCTCAACACCGAACCTTTCGGCCGTGGCGGGCATCAGTTGCATCAGTCCTTGCGCACCGGCTGAACTGACAGCATCCGCCCGGCCGGCCGATTCCACGGAAATCACCGCAAGGACAAGCGCCGGGGAAACCTTGGTTCCCACTGTCGAGCGCAGAATGTCGATCCCCTGCAGCTGTGCGATATTTTGAAGGGTCTGCAAACGTGGTGAAGCAACATTTGTGGATGAAAGCGCATTGATCGCCATATCCAGCCGCCCTGCCCCGGCCTCAGCCAGTTCCGGCGAGATCTTGTCCCAGAAGGCGGTGTAGGAGCCGACAGGTTTTTCAGGGCTGTTCGACCCCGGCAGGTTCTCGGGCGGAAGCGCGGTGCGCTTGACCACTTCAGGCGTTTCAAGCTCGGCCCCGGTGCTGGGGGCAAAAGGCTGGGATGCATGTTCTTCAGCCGTGATCTGAACGGTGATACGCGGGCGCGCGCCGGGCTTTGGCGCCTTGATCCTTTTATAGACGCCTCTCGGCTCGATATCGGCGGCGATCACCGGAACCGTGCCCGATATCAGAAATGCCGACACGCCGGCGCATGTGATTGCGTACCGGAGATTCATTTTTTGCCTGCCTCTTGTTTTCTTTTTATGAATTTGAACCTCGAATCCGGCCGCAAGGCCAGAAAAACAAAGCGAATTGGGGCAATTTCGCCTCATTTGGCGCAATTTTGCATCTCTTGCGAAGGTCATCACCGTCACTTTGAAAATTTTTTTTGTTATTTTTCAATGCGGTGCCGAATTCGTCACCAAAAAGTTAAGAGGAGGCGCAAAAAAACTGTGTTTGGCCCAATTCCTGCCACGCACAACGGTCAAACATATATCCATACCGAGACGGTCATGAGCGGACTGAGAGAGAAAGCTCTGAAAGACGCCAAGGTTAATTGACTTAGATCCTTTAGGAGGGACGTAACATGATCAAGTTCATCAAGAACTTCCGCAAAGACGAAGACGGCGCCGTAACAGTGGACTGGGTTGTTCTGACCGCAGCAGTCATCGGTCTGGGCACCGTGGCTTACCAGCAGATCGCTAACGGCGCACAGGGCATGGCAACCGACGTGAACACCGCGCTGAGCAGCGCAACCATTAACACCGGCACCAGCGATGGTACCGTTACAGGTGGTATCACCGCTTCGGGCACCAACTAAGCCAGACAATTCCCAGAAATGGAAACAGGCCGCGCCAACACTGGCGCGGCTTTTCTTTTGGAACCGTTAACTCAAGAACCGGCCAGGCAAGGCATCGGCGATTTGGCAACCGAGCGAAAATCAGGCGCGGTCACGGCCATGCGCATCTCAAAGAAATCCAAATAAGTCATATTATTCAATGTTTTGCCCAATTCCCGCCATTCCGGCAAAGCAAAACATAATGAGTGCATCAGCAAAGGTTGTAAGTGAACAGATTCTATTGGTCGGTTCTGCCCCGACCCTGCTTTAATGGAGTGACCCGGAATGATCAGGTTCACGAAATCCTTTATCACCTCTGAAGACGGTGCTGTCACCGTCGACTGGGTCGTTCTGACTGCCATAATCATTGCGCTTGCGACACTGATTTACTTCGGTATCCAGACAGCAACCATCAGCCTGAGCGGGAACACCAACTCGGCGATGTCCAGCGCGACCATCAGTACCGGATCCAACAACGCGCCTGGCGGGATCGTTGTTTCAGGGACCGCGGGCGGCGGTAGCTGAGCTACTGCCTAAGGTTTCCAAGCATAGTTCAGCCAACTCTGGGCTCTTCACGCTGGACGTTTGAAACGTAGCCCCCCGGGGCCTGCGCTTGACCTGAGTGTGTTGCCAACTCGCCCTACAATCGTGGAACAGTGATAGAAATGTCTTCTTTGTCCTACATTTCGACACAATTCCTGTTTAGGAAATAAGCTGTTTCAAAGTTTCCCACTGGCCGAAATGACTCTGGCCATCGAAAATATGAGGTGCACGCATGCGAGCTGTGTTTGGTCTTGTTCTGATCGTCGGGGTGGCTCTGGCCGGCGGCGCGGTTTACATGGCGCGCAACTATATCACCGCCTATCAGGATGCTCTTGCACGCGAGCGCTTGGCAGCCCAGGAAGCTTTGGCAAACGCGAACGTCAATGTAATTCCGACCGTCAGCGTCATCGTGTCCAACCGTTCGCTAAAGTATGGCGAACGCGTGAAGGAAGAAGATGTGCGTATCGTTGATTGGCCGGAAAACGCGATCCCCGAGGGCACATTCACGGAAATGACCGTCCTGTTCCCCGAGACCGGAGACAATGAGCGTTATGTCATGAGGGCCATGGAAAAAGACGAAGCGATCATGGAGGTCAAGATTACCCGGCCGGGCGAAGCCGCGGGTCTGACCTCGCGCCTGGAAAAAGGCAAGCGGGCCTTTGCCATAAGCGTTGATGTTGCGTCCGGCGTGTCCGGGTTTCTACGCCCAGGAGACGACGTCGACATTATCTGGACCGGCTCGTTGCGGGGCGCGGTCGAGGGTGCCAGCGGTGAACTCACACGTTTGATCCTTCCTAGTATCAGACTGGTTGCCATTGATCAGTCCGCAGGCTCGGACGTCACAGGCACAACAATTGCACGTACAGTTACGGTTGCCGTTACACCGGAACAGGCGATCTCGCTGGCCCAGGCCCAGAGCACCGGCCGCCTGTCCCTCGCCCTGGTTGGGGTCGAGGACGAGGCCATCACCGCGGCAATCGAAGTCGACCAGCGAAAACTGTTGGGTATTAAAGAGGCGGCGCCCGCTCCGAAGAAAGCCCAGGAAAGAGTGTGTACGATCCGGACCCGCCGCGGCGGAGAGATCGTCGAAACCCCAATTCCCTGCACAAACTGACGTTAAATCAGAGCGTTACGGATTTGAGCCGCGCAGTCTGCGCGGCTCTTTCTGTTTTGATTGTTGCCCAATCCCCACATAAGGAACAATCCGGAAACCATTGATTATTGCAATAAATTCTGAATTCGCGCAGTGTTTCGTATCAGAGGGCGATAGACCCAAAAACGAGGCGTGATCGGAGAGGCAGGTCACATGACAATACGTTCCTGGATCAGCGCAACCCTGCTGGGGTTGGCGCTTGTTGTGAGCCCGGTCGGCGATGCCGCCTGGGCGCAGAATCTTCGCGTGGTGAAAAAGGGCACGGCGGAAACGCTGGATGTCCCTATGAATCGCGCAATTGTTGTTGAGAGTGAAGAGCCGTTCGCAGAACTGAGCATCGCCAACGCGGGCATCGCCGACATCTCGTCGCTTTCGGACCGCACGATCTATGTTCTTGGTAAGGCTCCTGGCATCACAACGCTGACGTTGTTCGATGGCGTCGGCAATCTGATCACGAACGTTCGCGTTCGCGTGGCACCAGATGTGACCGAATTCAAGGAAAGGCTGCGCCAGATCCTGCCCGATGAGCGGGTCGAGGTGCGTACGGCAAATGACGGCATCGTGCTGTCCGGCACCGTGTCCAGCTCAGCAAAGCTGGCCCGCGCGCTGGAACTGGCGGAACGTTATGCCCCGGATCGCGTTTCGAACCTTATGAGCGTTGGCGGCGTGCAGCAGGTCATGCTGAAAGTCCGCTTTGCAGAGATGAACCGCTCGGTCGCCAAGAGCCTGTCAGCATCGCTGGGCTTCGGTGGCGGCGATGTGACCGGCGGTATCAACACGCTGAACAACTCGCTGGCATTGCAGAACGCACTGAGCAACAACATTCCCGCCGTGCAGTCCAACACGGGTGCCATCCTGTTTGGATTTGGCGCAGGTTCGACCCAGGTTCGCCTGTTGCTGGAGGCCCTTGAGGCCAAAGGCCTGGCCCGCAGCCTGGCTGAACCCAACCTGTCTGCACTGTCCGGGCAAGAAGCGACATTCCTGGCCGGCGGTGAAGTACCCATCCCGGTTCCGCAGGACGATGGTGTCGTTACCATTGAATACAAGGCCTTCGGTGTCGAAATCGACTTCATCCCGCGTGTTGTCGACGGCGAGCTGATCAATCTGGAGATGGCCGCGTCCGTCTCGGCGATCGATAACAGCTCGAACTTCACGATCAATGGCGACAACGTTCCAAGCTTTATCACACGCCAGACCAGCACGACGGTTGAACTGCGCGACGGTGAGAGCTTTGCCATCGCCGGGCTGATCCAGGACAACTTTGCCGACCTGAACAACCAGATCCCGTGGCTTGGCGACGTACCGGTCCTGGGCGCCCTGTTCCGCAGCGCAGAATATCAGCGCGAACAAAGCGAACTGGTTATTATCATCACCGCACATCTTGTGTCGCCGACGCGAGGTGAAGCCCTGGCTCTGCCCACCGATCGGGTCAAACCGCCCAGCGAATTCGATCTGTTCGTGAATGGCAAGACCGCCCGGACAACACGTGCCGGTGCAGGTGCCGCAACAGAAGTGGCCAAACAGGGCTATGGCAGCTCTTACGGCTACGTCCTGGATTGATGAGGAGGATAGGACCCATGCAAAAGTGGATGATGACACTATGTCTGTCGGTCGCTGTCGCAGGCTGTACACGGGAAGCGGGATACGAAATTGATTCGGGCGCTTTCGGCAACGCAACTCTCAACAATATCCAGGTGATGAACGGTGAGTTGTCCTATGCCCAGATCCTGGCTCAGCGGTTTGCGGCAGAGGTTCCAACCCAGATCAACTTTGCCTTCAACAGTTCGCAACTGGATGCTTCGGCGCAGCGGATCCTGGCGCAGCAGGCGGCCTGGATCAAGCAATTCCCCGAAGCCCGGTTCCGGGTCTATGGTCACACCGACAGGGTCGGTTCCGCGTCCTATAACCAAAGCCTGGGACAGCGTCGCGCAAACTCAGCGGTCGCATTCCTGGTCAATCAGGGCGTTTCCCGGTCGCGGCTTGAAGCTGTGGTTTCTTTCGGCAAGTCACGTCCTTTGATCGACACACCGAATCGCGACCGCCGCAACCGGCGTACCGTGACCGAAGTGTCCGGATTTGTAGATAACCACCCCAACTTGCTGGACGGCAAATACGCCGAGGTTATCTATCGCAGCTACGTGGAAAGCGCCATTCCGCCCTCGGGTCTGGCATCCCAGACCAGCGTTGGCACCACACAAGAACAATAAAGCACAATTGGGCGGCATCGTCGCCCAATTCCCTACAATTTGTTCTTTTACGCCCAATTCTCGCCCAACTTCCAAGAGACGTTGTCAACAATTGGGTGACCTGCGGCCAGATTTGACCGCATCGGGGCGACAGCCAATCCGACCAGACCGCTTGTGTTTGTAAGATTTGCCAAGCCCTCACTACGAGGATTGTGTTAATGACAAGCGCCACGCCGCAAGACGAAAATAACGCCATTCTGGCCTGCACAATCAGCCGTGATGTCCAGAATTTCGATCTGTTGATCGAAGACATGGAAGTTGCGCTGGGTGAACGCTGGGGCGATCTTGGATTTGCTGAGGCACTGGCTTTTTTCAGCCAGCCCGAGGCAGATTCTCTTGAATTTGTGGCACTTGCAATCGACGGGGAAGACGAAGACAACCTGACGCTGATGGGTGAAATCATCACCCGCGCCAAGGACAAGAAAATCAAAGTTGTTCTGATCGCCGAAGATGTCACACCTGCGTCTCTGCATCAGCTGCTGCGCAAAGGTGCCGATGAATTTGTCCCCTACCCGCTGCCCGAAGGCGAGTTGCAGGAGGCCATCGAGCGCATGAAACAGCCCGATCCGGTTGCCGCGCCCCAGGCGGCGGCAGTCCCCCTGACCCAGGGCGAATCAAAAGAAGGCGCGCTGTTTGTGGTGCACGGCCTGGCCGGAGGCGTAGGCTCGACCACTCTGGCGGTCAATCTTGCCTGGGAACTGGCTACGGTTTCGGACAAAGAAGCACCGACCGTGTGCCTGATTGACCTGGATCTGCAATTTGGAACAGTTTCCACCTATCTGGACCTGCCGCGTCGCGAGACAGTGTTTGAAATGCTGTCGGACACGGCGTCCATGGACGACGATGTTTTTTCCCAGGCGCTGCAGACATATGAAGAAAAACTGCAGGTTCTGACCTCGCCTTCCGACATTGTACCGCTGGACCTGATTACGCCTGAGGATATTCAGCGCGTCATCGACACCGCGCGCAAGCATTTCGACTATGTGGTCGTGGATATGCCAAAAACGCTGGTGCACTGGTCCGAAACGGTGCTGGCGGCGGCGCATGTCTATTTTGCACTGATCGAGCTGGATATGCGGTCCGCCCAGAACGCGCTGCGCCTGAAGCGTGCCTTGCAGGCCGAGGAGCTGCCGTTCAACAAGCTGCGCTTTGCATTGAACCGGGCGCCAAAATTCACGGATCTGAACGGCAAGGGCCGGGTCAAGCGCATGGGCGAAAGCCTGGGAATCTCCATCGATCTGCAGCTGCCCGAAGGTGGCAAACCGGTGCTGCAAGCCGGCGATCACGGCCTGCCGCTTGCAAAATCTGCCGCCAAGAACCCACTGCGGCGGGAAATCGCCAAACTGGCCAAGTCGCTTCACAGCCTGGGCTCGAGCAACGCGGAAGCCGCGTAACAACTTCTCAAGGGGACAGCCGTCATGTTTTCGAGATACAAGAAGCAGCCTGATGCGCAGCCGGTCAAGACTGCGGCCAAAGCCCCCGAGGCCGCCCCGGCCGCGGCAAACGCTCCTGCCTCTGCCACAACGGCGGTTGTCCGCAAACCGGTGCAAAAAAAGGCCGCCGAGGCCTCATCTTCCGACCGTGACCGCAAGCGCAAGGAACGCTTGAGTGAAATCAAGATCGATCTGCATCGCGAATTGCTTGAAAACCTGAACCTCTCGGCGCTGGAATCAGCCGCCGAGGCTGAGCTTCGGGCTGAGATCAGTGCCATTGCCAGCGAAGTTCTCGAATCGCGCAACATCGTTCTGAACCGCGAAGACCGTTCGCAGCTCAACAAGGAACTTTATGACGAGGTCACCGGGCTTGGGCCTTTGGAAACCTTGCTGCAGGATGACACGGTCAACGACATTCTGGTGAACGGTCCGCAGCAGATCTTCGTAGAACGCGACGGCAAGCTGCAACTCAGCGACATCACCTTCAAGGACGAAAAGCACCTGATGCGGATCATCGACAAGATCGTGTCCGCCGTGGGTCGCCGGGTCGATGAATCTAACCCTTATGTTGACGCCCGTCTTGCTGACGGATCGCGTTTCAACGCCATGGTGCCGCCGATTGCGGTGGACGGATCTCTGGTATCTATTCGTAAGTTCAAAAAGGACAAGCTGGGCATCGATGATCTGGTCAATTTCGGTGCGTTCAGCGAAGAAATGGCTGCCTATCTTCAAGCTGCGGTGTCTACGCGCCTGAACGTTATCGTCTCGGGCGGTACTGGTTCCGGTAAAACGACCACCCTGAACGCCCTGTCCAGCTTCATTGACGACGCCGAACGCATCCTGACGATCGAAGATACAGCGGAACTTCAGCTGCAGCAGACCCATGTGGGCCGGATGGAAAGTCGTCCGCCCAACGTGGAAGGCAAAGGCGAAGTCAGCCCGCGCGACTGTCTCAAAAACGCCCTGCGGATGCGCCCCGACCGTATCATCGTGGGTGAGACGCGTGGTGCCGAGGTGATCGACATGTTGCAGGCCATGAACACTGGCCACGACGGGTCAATGACTACGATCCACGCCAACTCAGCCCGCGACGGGATCTCGCGCCTGGAAAACATGATCGCGATGGCCGGGATCGAGATGCCGATCAAGGCCGTGCGCAGCCAGATTGCCAGCGCTGTGAACCTGATCGTACAGGCCAGCCGCTTGCAGGACGGTTCGCGCCGCATGACATCGATCACCGAGATCACCGGGATGGAAGGCGATGTGATTTCCATGCAGGAAATCTTTCGTTTTCAACGTGTTGGCCTGACACCTGACAACAAGATTATCGGTCACTTCACCGCAACCGGCGTGCGCAGCCACTACTCCGAGCGCTTCCGCCTGTGGGGCTTTGACCTGCCCGCGTCCATTTACGACCCAACCACAATGTAGGAGATCAAGGATATGCAACTGCCTATGGAGGCATTGATCTATGTCGCGATCTTCGTGGGCGTTCTGGCCCTGGTCGAAGGTATCTACCTGGTCGCGTTCGGCAAATCCATCAGCCTTAACAGCCGGGTAAACCGCCGCCTCGACATGCTCGACAAAGGTGTCGGGCGTGAACAGGTTCTGGAACAGCTGCGCAAGGAAATGCAGCAGCATATGAAATCGCAGAGCATCCCGCTCTATTCCCTTCTGGCCGACAAGGCGCAGAAGGCGGCGATTGCGTTTTCGCCCCGGCAATTGATCATGATCATGTGCCTTGTATCCGGGGTCGCGTTCATGGGGCTTAGCATCGGCACAGCCACCGATACCGCCTTACGGGCGGCAATTTCCGTCGCAATCGGTGTTGGCAGCGTTTATGCGTGGGTGAACCAAAAGGCCAAGAAACGCATGGGCATGATCGAAGAACAATTGCCCGAAGCCGTGGAACTGATGGTTCGCTCGCTGCGTGTCGGCAACCCCTTCGTCTCAACGATTCAGGTTGTTGCTTCCGAGGTTCAGGACCCGCTGGGAACCGAGTTTGGCGTCATCGCCGATGAATGCGCCTATGGCCGCGACGTTGGCGAAGCCTTGAAAGACATGGCCGAACGTCTGGACATGCAGGATTTGCGGTTTTTGGCGGTTGCCGTGGGCATCCAGCAGCAATCCGGCGGTAACCTCGCAGAGATTCTGGCCGGTCTTGCACAGGTTATCCGTGCCCGATTCCGCCTGTTTCGCCGCGTCAAGGCGATCACGGCCGAGGCACAGTGGTCCGGTAAATTCCTGTCGGCCTTCCCGCTGGGCTGTCTGGCTTTCATACTGGTCAAGGATCCCGGTTATTATGACGGCGTTCTCGACCATCCCTGGTTCATTCCGATGTGTTTCTTTGTTGGCATCACGCTGACGCTGAACTTGATCGTCATGAAAATCATCACCAACATCAAGGTTTGAGGGCACGGCAATGGAATTCCTGACCCGCATCAATGACTTGCTGACCGAGCATCTGGGCGAGTTCGGACCACTGATCGTGGTCGGTGTTCTGGGGTTGTTCATGATCCTGGTCACTATCCCTCTGATGCTGAACCAGCCCGAGGATCCGCTCAAAAAGCTGCAGCGTTCGAATGCCGCGCCCAAGAAGGAAAAGAAGGCCAAGAAAGACCAGTTGCGGAACGCCGGTCGGAACGAGCAGCTTGAAAAATTCGCGACCTTTCTGGAACCGAAAGATCAGGAAGAACTGTCGGCAATGCAGCTCAAGCTGCGGCAGGCAGGGTACCAGACCAAGGACGCGGTGCGGTTTTTCCACTTTGCACAGTTCTCCCTTGGGATCATCGGCATCATTGTCGGCGTTCTGCTGGTAACGGTGTTCGCGGGAACGCAGGAGTTCACCACCCAGCAAATTCTGGTGCGCGTGCTGGTGCCCGGCGGTGTCGGCTACATGATCCCCAAATACTGGATCACGCGCCGCATCGAAGAGCGGAAAGAGAAGATTACGCAAGCCTTTCCCGACACGCTTGACCTGATGCTGGTCTGTGTGGAGGCCGGTCAGTCCCTCGATCAGGCCATAGTCCGGGTGTCAAACGAAATGAAAGCCTCGTACCCCGACATTTCGCAGGAGTTCGAGATCGTCGCTTACGAAATGAAAGCGGGTAAGGACAAGGATACCGTCCTGCGTGACTTTGGCACCCGTTGTGGCGTGCAGGACGTCAACTCGTTCGTCACAGTGATGATCCAGTCGGCGACCTTTGGTACATCGATTGCAGAAGCTCTGCGGGTGTATGCGGGCGAGATGCGCGACAAGCGCGTCATGCGCGCGGAAGAGGCTGCGAACAAGCTGCCAACCAAAATGACGCTTGTCACAATGGGACTGACAGTTCCGCCTTTGCTGGTTATTCTTGTCGGGCCTTCGGCAAACGTTATTTCGACTTTCGGCCGGTAGTAACCTGATGAACCCATTTCGATGCTGCGCCCGGACCGGGCTCCGCCGCATCTTTCAGGTCACCCTGGTTTTCGCCATGGTGGCCTCTTGCACAGAGACCGATCGTTCCGGCGATCTGGAGGCTCCGGGCATTGACCGCGGGGGACAGGCCGAAGACGAAATTGAGGTTGGTAACCGCTTGATGGCCGCCGGCGAGTACGAACTGGCGCTCAAGTCCTTTACCCGCGCCGCTCTGGAACAGGGGATGACGCCGCAAATCCTGACATCAATGGGCACGGCAAATCTGGGCCTGAAGCGCCTTGGCCAAGCCGAAACCCTGCTGAGACGGGCCGTCAAGGATGATACCGATTGGCCGGTGGCCTGGAACAATCTGGGCGTTCTGCTGATGGAAACCGGGCAATATCCGGAAGCGGCCCAGGTGTTTCAGCGCGCCTATGCGCTGGACAATGGCGAAAGTGACGCAATTCGCGACAATCTGCGGTTAGCACTCGCAAAAATGGAAAATCCTGATAATAATACCTCACAAGAACAAGAATATACGCTGGAGCAGCAAGGCGACGGGCAATTTACGCTTCGCAAGCTCCCGTAACCAGAGGCAAGAGCAGTAAAGGACGCAAAAATGCGCCAACAATTCTTGATTCCGTCGATCGTCATATGCGGATTGATTGTATCGGCATGCGCCAAAGAGACCGAAGAAGAAAAGGTCGAGCGTACATTTCAGGAAGTAAACGTCATTGATGAAACCAATCTGAATGACGTGTTGCTGAGCGCGGCCGACCCGAACGAGGCGGTCACATATTTCCACAATGCGGCCACCAAGAACCCTGATCGCATCGACCTGCAGCGGGGTCTGGCGATATCTCTGTCACGCGCCAAACGCACAACCGAAGCTTCTGCTGCCTGGAAGAAGGTCACAGGCATGAAAGGCTCGACCAACGCGGACAAAGTCGAGTATGCCGACGCGCTGGTTCGCGGCGGCAACTGGAAAGAGGCCGAGGCTGTGCTGGATTCAGTCCCACCCACATTTGAGACATTCAAGCGCTATCGTCTCGAGGCGTTGGTGGCGGATTCGCAGGAAAGCTGGAAGCGGGCAGATCATTTCTACGAAACCGCCGTGGGCCTGACGACGCGCCCGGGCAGTGTGATGAACAACTGGGGTTATTCAAAGCTGACACGCGGCCAGTATGCCGAGGCCGAACGCCTGTTTACTGAAGCGATCCGGCACGACAAATCCCTGTTCACCGCCAAGAACAACCTTGTCCTGGCCAGATCGGCCCAGAGAAACTACACCATGCCGGTCATTCCGATGACCCAGGTCGAGCGCGCCCAGTTGCTGAATACGATGGGGATCTCGGCGGTCAAGCAAGGGGATGTGAATACGGCCAAGAACCTGTTCCGCGAAGCCATTGCCACCCACCCGCAACATTTCGACGAAGCCGTCCGTTCGCTGCGTGCGCTCGAGGAAGCCTGATTGATGCATATCCCTGCGGTTGCAGCTGCGTGGTTCCTGCCATTTGTGCTGCCAATCTGCTTTTACGTCGCTTTCACTGATATGCGTGAAATGCGGATCAAGAATCACGCGGTTCTGGCGCTGGCGATAGTATATGCCGTCATCGGCCTGTTTGTCCTGCCGCCGTGGTCGCAGGAGTGGTTAAGCGGGAGTATTGGCCCCCTATCCGTCACTTTGCCCCTCTATCTGTGGCAACTGCTGCATATTGTCATTGTTCTGCTTGTTGGCATCGTCCTGAACGCGGCAGGGGTCATGGGTGCGGGAGACGCCAAGTTCCTTGCTGCAGCCTCTCCTTTCGTCTGGTTTGCCGACGCTTTTATCCTGTTGGCCGTTCTTACAGCGACCCTTCTGGCCGCCGTGGCAACCCATCGTCTGGCCAAGAACACCCGTCTGCGAAGTATTGCACCGCATTGGGAAAGCTGGGACCGTGGCCGGCAATTTCCAATGGGTCTGGCCCTGGCAGGCGCTTTGGCCATGTATCTGATTTTGGGAACTGTTTACGGTTCGTGAACTATCATCAGCGCGCCTTGCCCCCGCCTTGGTCCTGCCACAAAGGCGGGCCAAATTTTCCGCAAGCGGCCCGTTCAGGGCCGGTTGACGTGAAACCGGGATAGACGAGCCACGCTCATGAATATGCAGACCACTTCCGTTATGGCCCCCCCCGCCCCAAAGGGGCTGGGTGAAATGCAGCTTCCGCTGGTGATGATGCGGGACATTTTGCTCAAGACGATCTTTCGCAAGAACGTCGACACCGTGTCCGAGATCGCCGCAGCCATCTGTCTTCCGGGTTCCGTTACGCAGGAACTGGTCGATATCACCCGCGATCAGAAACTGCTTGAGGCGACCGGCACCCTGAACGCCAACAGCGGCAACGAAATGGGGTACCAACTGACCGATGCGGGAAAGGCACGTGCGTTGGACGCGTTGAGCCAGTCGGAGTATTTCGGCGCCATGCCAGTACCGCTGGACGTGTATCGCGAGCAGGTCAAGCGCCAGTCGATTCGCAACATTCAGGTTACGCGTGAGCAACTGACCGGTGCGATGGGTCATCTGGTTCTGCCCGACAGCCTGCTTGACCATTTGGGCCCGGCGGTCAGCGCCGGCCGGTCGATCCTGATGTATGGACCGCCGGGCAATGGTAAATCCTCGATCTCGAACGGTATCCGCGACGCGTTGGGGGACAATGTCTATGTGCCCTGGGCCATCGAATATGCCGGGCAGGTGATCACCGTCTATGACCCGATCGTCCATACCGCGATCGAACAGGAACCCGATGACCCCAACAGCCTGCGCCGCCGCAAACGGTTCGACTCGCGCTATGTTCAGTGCGAGCGCCCGACGGTTGTGACCGGGGGCGAACTGTCACTCAGCATGCTGGATCTGGTCTACAACCCGACCGCGCGCACCTATCAGGCGCCGCTGCAGTTGAAATCGACGGGCGGCATCTTCATTGTCGACGACCTTGGCCGTCAGGCGGAACCGCCTCAGGCGCTGGTCAACCGCTGGATCGTTCCGCTGGAAGAAAACAAGGACATCCTTGGCCTTCAATCGGGTGAAAAGTTCGAAGTTCCCTTTGACACGCTGGTCATCTTCTCGACCAACTTCCACCCGAACGAGATCTTTGACCAGGCCGCCCTGCGCCGGATCTTCTTCAAGATCAAGATCGACGGTCCGAACCAGGAAAACTTCCTGAAAATCTTCGCCATGGTTGCCCGCAAACGCGGCATGCCGCTGGACGAGGCCGCGCTGGTGCATCTGTTGAAGGTCAAATACCCCACGATCAACAACATCTATGCGAACTATCAGCCGATCTTCCTGATCGATCAGATGATCGCAATCTGCGAATTCGAAGGCATCCCTTATCAGATGAGCCCCGACCTGATCGACCGGGCCTGGGCAAACATGTTCGTCAAGGACGAGAAAATCGTCAAATAACGCCGTGCCAATCAGGCGCGAGGGCGGTTAATCTGCGCAAATGACGCAGATTCCCGCCCGGATCACCGACTGGTTTTCAGCCAAAGGCTGGTCCATCCATCCGCATCAGCAGGACATGTTCGACCGGGCACAGGACCCGGCGACATTGCTGATCGCACCCACAGGTGGCGGCAAGACCATGGCCGGCTTCCTGCCGACGCTGGCGGAACTGGCCGATGGCGCGCATGAGGGCCTGCACACACTCTATGTCTCGCCGCTCAAGGCGCTGGCGGCCGATATCCGGCGAAATCTGCGCGGCCCGGCAGACGAAATCGGCCTGCCGATCCGGATCGAAGACCGGACGGGCGATACCTCGGCCACGCAAAAAAAACGCCAGCGCGTGGATCCGCCGCATATCCTGCTGACGACGCCCGAAAGTCTGGCGCTGCTGACCTCGTACGAGGACGCGCCGCGCATGTTCAAAGGCGTGCAGCGGGTGATCGTGGACGAGATTCACGCACTTTCCGAAAGCAAACGCGGCGATCAGTTGATGCTGGCACTGGCGCGCCTGCAAAGCCTGTGCCCTGCCCTACGCCGCGTGGGCCTGTCGGCAACTGTCGAAGACCCCGATGCCATCGCCCGGTTTCTTGCCCGCCACCCTGGCACCTGCCGGATCATTCAGGCCGACCCCGGCCCTGACCCGGATATCTCGATGCTGGAAACAACCGAGATGCCACCATGGTCCGGCGGCGGCGCGGCCTATGCCATTCCGGCCGTGCTAGAGCAGGTCCGGCTTCACAAGACGACACTGATCTTTCACAACACCCGCGCACAGGCGGAAATCTTCTTTCACAACCTGTGGCTCGCAAATGACGAGGGTCTGCCCATCGGCATTCATCATGGCAGTCTGGACCGGCAGCAACGCGAAAGGGTTGAAGCCGCAATGGTGCGCGGAGAGTTGCGCGCCATTGTCTGTACCGGCAGCCTGGATCTGGGCATCGACTGGGGTGATGTGGATCTGGTGATCCAGATCGGCGCGCCCAAGAACGTCAAGCGACTGGTGCAACGCATTGGTCGCGCCAATCATCGATACAACGCCCCCTCCAAGGCTTTGCTGGTGCCTGCCAACCGGTTCGAGGTTGTTGAATGCGTTGCAGCGCTTGAAGCCGTCCAGGCGCATGATCTGGATGGCGAACCGCGCGGGCGCGGCCCAAGGGACGTGTTGTGCCAGCACATTCTGATTGCCGCCGCCACAGGGCCGTTCGATGCGGACGACCTTTATGCGGAAATGACGATGGCAGGGCCTTTTGCCCAACTGTCGCGCCTGGAGTTCGACGCCTGTCTGGAGTTCTGTGCCACTGGGGGATACGCCCTGCGCGCCTATGACCGCTGGCAACGACTGCAGCAACGCCCCGATGGCCGTTGGCAACTGCGCGACCCGCGCGCGGCGCAGCGCATCCGTATGAATCTGGGCACGATTCAGGATACCGACACCCTGAAAGTGCGCCTGAAACGCAACCGGGGCGGCAAACCCCTGGGTGAGGTCGAAGAGGGCTTTGCCGCTTCGCTGACGCAGGGTGATACCTTTCTGATCGGCGGGCAAATCGTCCGCTATGAAGGCCTGCGCGAAATGGTGGTCGAGGTCAGTCGCCGCGCTGATCGCAAGCCAAAGATCGCAACGTTTTCTGGTACGAAATTTGCCACTTCCACGCAGTTGAGCGACCGCATCCTGCGGATGTTTGCCCAGGACGACTGGCCGCAATTGCCGCCGCACACCGCCGAGTGGCTGGCCCTGCAACGCAACATGTCCCGACTGCCCCAACGCGACAGGCTGCTGATCGAAAGCTTTCCCAATGACGGGCGCGAAAATCTGTGTGTCTACGGATTTGCCGGGCGAAACGCCCAGCAAACGCTGGGCCTGCTGCTGACCAAGCGGATGGAGGAAACCGGGCTGGCACCATTGGGCTTTGTCGCCACCGACTATGCCACGCTGATCTGGGGTCTGGATGCGGTGACCGACCCGCGCCCCCTGTTCGAACACAGAGCATTGCGGGCGGGGCTCGAGACATGGCTGGCGGGCAACGCGGTGATGAAGCGTACCTTTCGCGCCTCGGCGACAATCGCGGGGCTGATCGAACGGAACACCGGCGGCCAGCGCAAGAGCGGGCGGCAGGCAACGTTCTCGTCTGACATACTTTATGACACGCTGCTGAAATATGACCCGGACCACCTGCTGATGCAGATCACACGCGAAGAGGCCATGCGCGGTCTGGTAGATTTCGGACGGATCGAGGAAATGATTGCGCGCATCGGCGACCGCATCGATCTTCTTCGGCTGGACAGAGTTTCCCCCCTGGCCGCGCCGCTGTTTCTTGAGGTCGGCAAAGTGCCCGTCAAAGGGGCCGCCGAAGAACGGCTATTGGCCGAGGAAAGCGCGCGGCTTTTGCAGGCTGCGGGGTTAGAGAGCGGTTAATCCGCTTGCCTTGGGTCGGGAAAAAGGCAAAGAACGGATCATGAACAGCCTGTTGTTTACCTTTGCCGGTCTATCCCTGCACGCTTTGGGGTCCGGGGCGTTGTGGTGGCCCGATCGGAAATTGCTGTGCGTGTCCGACCTGCATCTGGGCAAGTCCGAGCGGATGGCCCGGCGCGGCGGGGCCGCGCTGCCGCCCTATGACACACAGGACACGCTGACGCGGCTGGCGGCGGACCTGCACCACACCCGCGCCGAGACGGTCATTTGCCTGGGTGACAGCTTCGACGATCTGGACGCCGCACAGTCATTGATCCCGGACCATCAATTGCAGATCGTCACCCTGCAGGCCGGCCGGGACTGGATCTGGATCGAAGGCAACCACGATCCCGGACCTGTCGAACTGGGCGGAACGCATTTGTCCGAGTGCTCCTTTGGACCGTTGGTATTCCGCCACATCGCCGAACCCTCTGGCCGGGCCGAGGTTTCGGGCCACTACCACCCCAAGGCGAGCTTACGCGTGCGTGGCCGGTCCATCACCCGGCCGGCGTTCCTGCTGGATCAGGCGCGTTTGATAATGCCGGCCTACGGTACGTTTACGGGCGGTCTGCGCAGTACCGACGCGGCCTTGGCCGGCTTGATGGACAAACAGGCCAAAGCCATTCTGACCGGGCCACAGCCACAGATCATTCCCATGCCGCGCTAGTTCAGATCAGCCCGTCCTGTTCCAACATGGGTCTGTATTTTCGGCTGACCGGCACAAGGTCGCCGTTACGCAGCCGGACGAAAGTCTTTCCGTCGGTCCGTTCGGTGCTGACAATTGCATCATCAGTCACCCAATGGGATCGGTGTGTGCAATGACCGGGGATCGGCTCCATCTCGTCGATCGCATCCGTAAAACGCGATCGAATGGTAAACGTACCCTCAGAGGTGACGACATCCACATTGTGATCCCGAACCGTCAGACGATAGATCCGGCCCTGAAAACCCGCCGGAAGACGTCTGACCAGACGCGGCATCTGCTCTGGCACTCCGGTCGGCTTTGGATGTCCGGGTTCCGTCCGGCCGACCAGAATCAGGCCGGTCGAGAACAGCACCCCGTAAGGTAAGACCGCCAGCGCACCTGGGGCTTCCTGTCCGCCAATCGTGAACAGCAGCCAGGCCAAAAGCCACAATGCCGGTGTAAACAGGATCAGGATGACGGCAGAGAAGACAACGTCTCGGGCCGAAAGATAGTCCTGAGACAGATGTTCATAGATGAACTTTCTGGAAAGCCATGTCGCGGCGATTGCCAGTGCCATGACACCGGCCCAGAATGTCAATCGCATGCCGAACGGCAATGCGACGTCCAAAAAAGGTGGAAAAGTGTAAGCCAGCAGCGGAACGAAAACCAATCCAGCCACCACGCGTTGAAGGGTGCAAGCGGCTATGATCAGGTTCAGTTTTGACTTCATATTGTTCCGACGGGCAATCCGCTGAGGTCCGTTACAATCACTTCGAGCGGCATGCATTTCGCATTTAACCAACTGGATTTAATAACTTATCACCGATTTGATCACATTCAAACCCGTTTATTCAAAATTAATGTTGTCTCTCAATGAGGAAACGGCCGGGAAGGTTTCCCCTGCCCGGCCGTTCCAAAGCATCGGTTGCGCGCTTAAATTGCGCGGAATCTTTCGCGATCAGGCGGTCAGACCCTCGGGTTCAGGTAAACCGTTCGCGCGGCAGCACGCTGTCAGCGTGTTGGCCAGCAAGCAAGCGATGGTCATCGGGCCAACGCCGCCCGGAACCGGCGTGATCGCACCGGCGCGTTCGGCCGCACTGGCATAGTCGACGTCTCCGACCAGCTTGTTCTTGCCGTCGCGCTCGATCCGGTTGATGCCCACATCGATCACGGTCGCCCCTTCCTTGATCCAGTCGCCCGGCACCATCTCGGGGCGGCCCACGGCGGCAACCACGATATCGGCGCGGCGCACGACGTCCGGCAGGTCCTTGGTGCGCGAATGCGCGATGGTCACGGTGCAGCTGTCACCCAGCAACAGTTGCGCCATCGGCTTGCCGACGATGTTCGACCGGCCGATCACAACAGCATCCATACCCGACAGTGACCCATGGTGGTCGCGCAGCATCATCAGGCAACCCAGCGGGGTGCAGGGCACCATCGACTTCTGACCGGTACCCAACAGGCCCACATTCGAGATATGGAACCCATCCACGTCCTTGGCCGGGTCGATCGAGTTGATCACAAGATCCTCGTTCAGATGCTTGGGCAGCGGAAGCTGAACCAGAATCCCGTGCACGGCGGGATCGTTGTTCAGCTTGTCGATCAACGCCAGCAGGTCTGCCTCCGAGGTCTCGGCATCCAGCTTGTGCTCGTACGAGTTCATGCCGACTTCGACGGTCATTTTGCCCTTTGAACGGACATAGACCTGACTGGCCGGATCCTCGCCCACCAGAACCACGGCCAGGCCGGGCGTGATGCCGTTTTCCTCTTTCAGCTTTGCAACCTGATCGGCCACCTGCGCGCGGACTTTGGCCGCAAAGGCCTTGCCGTCGATGACTTGAGCTACCATCCTTTGATCCCTTCTTTCAAAAGCGGATCGGGCGCCAGAAGCGCCCGGTCATTCAGTCGGGGCCGAGCACACATTCTTCGCGTGCAATCGACCAATCAATCAAGATACGCCACAGATCTTCGGCAAGATCAGGGTCCATGCCCAGTCTGTCCGAGCTCACACGTACCTTTTGCACCACATCTTCAACTCGCTCAGGAATTCGGGCCGGAAGACCCTCGCCCGGCTTCAGCTCGGACGCGCGGTCAATGTAAGTTGCGCGCGTCACCAACATCTCAATCAGTTGGCGGTCCAGCTTGTCGATCTGAACCCGCAATTCCTGCATGGAAAGACAGTCTTGCGGCAGTGTCAGAGTGGGCATCGCAATCTCCTCATGGCCCGGGGATTCCCCGGACCACGAGATGTCTCATTCAGCGGCTTAGAACAAGCCCTCGATCTCACCTGCGTCATTGAGGCAGATGGTTTCTGCGGCGGGTTTGCGCGGCAGACCGGGCATGGTCATGATCTCACCACAGACAACCACGATGAAACCGGCACCCGCGGACAGGCGAACCTCGCGCACCGGAACCGAGTGGCCGGTGGGTGCGCCACGCAGGGACGGATCGGTCGAGAACGAATACTGAGTTTTTGCCATGCAGACCGGCAGGTTGCCATAACCGGCGGCTTCCCACTCTTTCAGCTGATTGCGGATCTTGGAATCAGCCAGTACCTCGTCAGCACGGTAGATGCGCTTGGCGATGGTCTCGATTTTTTCGAACAGCGGCATGTCGTCCGGGTAGATCGGTGCAAAGTTCGCGGTACCGGCATCGGCAAGTTCCACAACCTTTTTGGCCAGATTCTCGGATCCTTCCGAACCCAGTTCCCAGTGACGCGACAAAACCGCTTCAACCCCGTGCTCGGCGCAATAGTCTTTGACGGCCTGCACTTCGGCGTCGGTGTCGGTGACGAAGTGGTTGATCGCGACGACGACCGGCACACCGAAAGACTTCACGTTCTCGATATGGCGGCCCAGGTTGGCACAGCCCGACTTGACGGCATCAACATTCTCGGCACCCAGATCGGCCTTGGCAACGCCGCCGTTCATCTTCATCGCGCGCACGGTGGCAACCAGCACGACGGCAGACGGCGCAATGCCTGCCTTGCGGCATTTGATGTTCATGAACTTTTCGGCACCCAGATCGGCACCAAAGCCCGCTTCGGTCACGACATAGTCGGCGACTTTCAGAGCGGTCTTGGTGGCGATGACCGAGTTACAGCCATGCGCGATGTTCGCGAAAGGACCGCCGTGAACGAAGGCCGGGTTGTTTTCCAGCGTCTGCACCAGGTTCGGCTGCATGGCGTCCTTCAGCAGAACGGTCATTGCGCCTTCAGCCTTGATGTCGCGGCAGTAGACCGGCGTCTTGTCGCGACGGTAAGCGACGATGATGTCGCCCAGGCGCTTTTCCAAGTCCTTCAGATCGTTGGCCAGGCACAGGATCGCCATGACTTCAGACGCCACCGTGATGTCATAGCCTGCTTCACGCGGGAAACCGTTCGAGACACCGCCCAGCGAGCAGGTGATCTGACGCAGGGCACGGTCGTTCATGTCGACCACGCGGCGCCACACGACGCGGCGCATGTCGATGGCCTGCTCGTTGCCCCAGTAGATGTGGTTGTCGATCATGGCCGACAGCAGCGAGTGAGCCGAGGTGATGGCGTGGAAGTCACCGGTGAAGTGAAGGTTCATTTCCTCCATCGGAACAATCTGCGCGTAACCGCCACCTGCAGCGCCGCCCTTCATCCCGAAGTTCGGGCCCAGCGAGGCTTCGCGGATACAGATCATCGCATTCTTGCCGATGCGGTTCAGGCCGTCGCCCAGACCAACGGTGGTAGTGGTTTTGCCTTCACCTGCCGGGGTTGGGTTGATCGCGGTCACCAGGATCAGCTTGCCATCTTCACGGTCCTGCACCGCGTTGATGAAGTCCTGGCTGACCTTTGCTTTGTCGTGACCGTATGGCAGCAGGTCTGCGGACTCGATGCCGATTTTAGCGCCGATTTCCTGAATCGGCTTCTTGTTCGCTTCGCGGGCGATTTCGATGTCGGATTTGTAGCTCATTGGGCAGGGTCCCTGGTTGAATGCCGTGCAAAACCGACGCTGAGCGTCGGCGCTGTGCAATCCATACCGTCGTGTACAAAACGGATGGCTATGGATTCCGACATAATTGTGCCGCGAAACGGCGTCGGGGTGTTTACCGCGTTTCTAATCGGAAACGCCGGTACCGGAAGGTGCCCAGGCCCGCTGATCCGGCACGAATAGTTTCATGCTGTCACCCAGCTTCAATTGACCCGGACGTTCGACCCAGGCGGTCACGCCCCTGCGCCCCTGCGCCGCCGGTTTGAAGGCAGGGCCATGTCCCGGCAGGTCGGCTTCCACCTCGCGTCCCGGAATGATACAGGGGCGGTTTTCCATATCGATCGTTAGCGTCAGGCCATTTGCGGCCTGCAGACGGGAACTTGGCGGCACATGGGTGAAATCGGGAATTCCGCGCAACACCAGGCTGGCGCCCAGATAGGACGGGTCCAGCCGGGTCAGGCTCATCCCGGCGGCAATCTCGTCCAGTTCTTCGGCTGACAATACCGACAACTGCCGGACATTTCGAATTTCCGTTCCCTTTGGATACAGGTTTGTCATGCGAACGCAGGAGGCCCGGTTCACACCTTCGTGCCGCGCGCCGGGATCACCCGCGAAATCCAGATCCAGCCTCTCGACCGACTTGGCCCGAATGCTATTGCCGGCAGGAACGTGCCCCAGCCAGATAACTTCGGCGGTGTATTCGGTTTGGCGCAATACGGGCATGTCACCCCTTTCAGGCTGTGTGCGATAACGCGGCACAGAAACCCAGTTTCAGGTGATTGGAAAGAAAAAAGACCCGGGACATTGCCCGGGTCCGTTTGTTATGCCGAGGGTTCCGGCTCCATCCCGCCTTCGGGCGGAGACTTCTTGACCTTGGTTTTCGGGATCGCGGTGACACTGGGCGCGCTACCCTCGTCGGTGTTGTCGCCTTCGTCATCCCCCTCGCCGGGCGATTCGCCGTTCATGACGCGCTTTATCTCGTCACCTGTCAGCGTTTCGTATTCCAGCAAGCCCTGTGCCAGGCGTTCCCAGCTTTCACCGTTCTCGTGCAGGATTTCGAGCGCGCGCTCATAACCCTGCTGAATCAGGCGCTTCACCTCTTCCTCGATCAGTTCCTTGGTGTGGGCGGAAACCGAGAATCCGGCCGTGTTGCCTGAATACCCCTCATGCGCCTCGGCATAGTCGATATTGCCGACCTTGTCGGACATGCCCCAGCGCATCACCATGGCGCGCGCCAGCTGGCTGGCCTGCATGATGTCACCGGCCGGACCGTTCGACACATGGTCTTCACCGTATTTGATCACCTCGGCGGCTTTGCCCGCCATGGTCATGGCCAGCTTCTGCTCACACTCATCGCGGTGATAGTTCAGGCGGTCCATTTCCGGCAGCGAAACCACCATACCCAGCGCACCACCGCGCGGGATGATCGTCGCCTTGTAGACCGGATCGCACAGCGGCAGGGTCAGGCCGACCACGGCGTGACCGGCCTCGTGATAAGCGGTCTTTTCCTTCTGGTCCTGTGTCAGAACCATCGAGCGGCGCTCGGCCCCCATCATCACCTTGTCTTTCGCATTCTCGAAATCTTCCATGGTGACAAAGCGGCGGCCCACACGGGCGGCCATCAGTGCGGCCTCGTTCACGAGGTTCGCCAGATCAGCACCCGAGAAACCCGGCGTACCGCGTGCAATGATACGCAGGTCGACATCGGGGCCCAGAGGCGTCTTGCGGGCGTGGACACCCAGGATCTTCTCACGGCCTTTGATGTCCGGATTACCCACAGTGACCTGACGGTCGAAACGGCCCGGACGCAGCAGCGCGGGGTCCAGAACGTCTTTACGGTTGGTGGCCGCAAGAATGATCACGCCTTCGTTGGCCTCGAACCCGTCCATCTCGACCAGCAACTGGTTGAGGGTTTGTTCGCGTTCGTCGTTACCACCGCCATAACCGGCGCCACGATGGCGACCCACGGCGTCGATTTCGTCAATGAAGACGATACAGGGCGCGTTTTTCTTGGCCTGCTCGAACATGTCGCGCACACGGGACGCGCCGACACCCACGAACATTTCAACGAAGTCTGAACCCGAGATGGTGAAGAACGGCACGCCCGCCTCACCCGCAATCGCGCGGGCCAGCAGCGTTTTACCGGTACCCGGAGGGCCAACCAGCAGCGCGCCTTTCGGGATCTTGCCGCCAAGACGTGAGAATTTCTGCGGGTTGCGCAGAAACTCGACAATCTCTTCCAGTTCTTCCTTCGCCTCGTCGATCCCCGCCACGTCGTCAAATGTCACGCGGCCATGCTTTTCTGTCAGCATCTTGGCCTTCGACTTGCCAAAGCCCATCGCGCCGCCTTTGCCGCCGCCCTGCATCCGGTTCATGAAATAGACCCAGACACCGATCAGCAGCAGGAAGGGCAGCAGTGTGATCAGGAACGACTGGAAACCCGACTGTTGCTGCTTTTCAGCGCGCACGGGGATGTTCTTGTCGATCAGCAGTTTGGTGACTTCGGCATCGCCGGGCTTGATGGTGACATAGCTGGCACCACTTTGCGTGGTATAGCGAATCTGCTCGCCGTCCAGTGTCACATTCTTGACTTCGCCACCCTCAACAGCGCTGACAAAGTCGGAATAGGTTCTTTCGTTATTCTGAAGCGAACCGCCCGGTCCGCTGAACAGATTAAACAATGCCAGGATCAGCAGAAAAAGAACGACCCAGAAAGCGATATTACGAGCGTTGCCCAAGAAAAATCTCCCAACAGATTTCGGCAGGTGAGGATCCGCCGCTTGCTCCTTAAAATAGAGAGGATTGTGGCAGGTTCAATGCGATAAAATCATAGCATAAAACTCGGGCCAATTTGGCATCATTTCGGCATGCCAGCCATTTGGAGATCCGGAAAGCGGGGCAGACACGACCGTATCGCCTGTCCAGACCGCAGGCGTGGACATCAGTGCGCGCCGGGGCAAGCGTGCTTCACGCCAATCCAGCAGTTGTTTCAGCCCGTCCTCGCCCAGCGCGCGGATTTCGGCATCTGGAATTGTGGGGCCGGACACCACCCAGCGTCGGTCCCAAGGCTGGTTACACGCGGCCGTTACACCCTGAAGCGCCTTTAGTTCCCTGCAAATCCACGCATTATCGCGTTCTGTGAAGACCAGACAGCCTCCGATGGTGCTGGTCCGGCGATTCAATAATGCTTCCAGCGCCTGATCCACATTTGACTGGCGCGGCGGATACCCCTCTCCCGCGATCCAGTTGATGGTTGCGACCAGAAGGCGGCGCTGGATCTCGCGCGGCAACGCCGCAAAGCCTGCGGGATCAATGCAGACAGCGCCGTCTTTCACTTCGGTGATCTTGCGCGCGGATTCCTGCGTATACCGCGCCAAAGCATCACGGGCTTGTGCAAGATTTTCAGCCACCCGGGCCAGAGACTGCGCGGTGATGCCAATTGGTTCAAGGCTTGCCAGAGCCTGCCGCACCTTGATCCGGTCAAATCGGGTATCGTGATTCGACGGGTCCTCGATCCAATCAGCGCCGATCTCGCGTAGATAAGTGCGCAGTTCCTGACGCGAGATATCCAGCATCGGTCGAAGCAGCAAAACCCCGTCTCGTGCGCGAACAGACGGCATCGATGACAGGCCGGTGACGCCGGCCGCGCGCGCCAGCCTCATCAGAACGGTTTCGGCCTGATCGTCTGCCGTGTGCCCAAGGGCAATGGCCTCCACCCCATTGCGACCGGCCCATTCCGTCAGCAACGCGTAACGCGCCTGACGGGCCTGATCCTGCAGGTTTCCGCTGCCACCCCACCCTTGCCAGACCAGAGTATCATGCGACAGCCCAAGGCTTCCTGCCTGCGCGGCCACCGTTTCTGCCTCGGCCGCTGCTTCAGGCCGCAGGCCATGATTCACGGTTGCTGCCAGAACTGTCACCCCTTCAGCCTGTGCTATGCCATGCAGAAGATGCATCAGCGCAACCGAGTCGCCGCCGCCCGAAACCGCCACACCGATACGGCGCGGCAGTGTTTTCGGCAGTCGCTCGCGGATCTGAGCTGTCAGAGAAGCTGCACTTCGGGTCAAGAACAACCCAGAGACGCCATTTCCTGCGTGGCGTCCGAGACCGTGCTGGAGGATGGGAAACGCACCCCAACCTCGCCCAACGTGATACAGGCCTGATCGGTTTGTCCCAATCGCCCCAGCGCGGCCCCCAGTTCAAACAGCGCTTCGGGGGCAAAGGCCCCTTCGGAATCACCGGTAAAGCTCGCCAGGAATGCCCGGGCGGCTTCCCGGGTATCGCCCAGACCTTCCAGCGCCTGGCCACGTTTCAGATGCGCCTCGGGTGCAAGCGGACTGCCGGGATACGAGGTGTCGAATTGCGCGAATCCATCTGCGGCAGACTGAAAGTCACCATCAGCCAGCGCCTGCGACGCTGCATCAAAATCAGCGCGTTCACCCACGGCAAGTTCACCCTGACCCGAGTTGGTCGGCTCAATCGGCGTAGGAGCGACGGCGACATCGGTCGCGGTTTCCCCACCTAGGGTCGACGTTTCGCCCAACGTGCTGAGATCGCCCCCTTCCAGTTCGACCAGTCGGAATTCCAGATCGCCAATTCGATTGGTGCCATCGGTCACAACGCTCTGGATACGTTGGTTCAGCTGTTCAGTCTGCCGGGTCAGGCGCTGTAACTCGGCCTCGATGGCGTCAACGCGTTCCAGTACGGAACTGCCGGACAGGTTCGGAGCCGGGGAGCCGGTGGTCGAAAACTCGCGCTTTAGGCGCTGGATTTCCACGTGCAGCACTGTCAGTTCCTGCCGGATATCCGCCAGCGTCTGCTGATCCTGCGCCTTTGCCACGCCGGCGCTCAGCACGACCGCCGCCAGAACCCATCCTGCAATTCGCATCATCTTACCCCAGTGTTGAGCCGGTCAGCACCGTCACCGCGCGGCGGTTCTTGGAATAGCAATCCTCGGTGCTGCAAATCTCGATCGGGCGTTCCTTGCCATAGCTGACCGTGGTCAGACGGCTACCCGCCACCCCCCGCGAGATCAGATATTCACGCGCGGCGTTCGCCCGGCGCGCGCCCAGCGCAAGGTTGTATTCGCGTGTGCCCTGTTCGTCGGCGTGACCTTCGATCATCGCCACAAAATCCGGGTTTGCCATCAGCCAGTCGGCCTGCCCCTGCAGAACGGTCTGCGCCTGGGCGGTCAGGGTGGATTGGTCGACCTCGAACAGCACCCGGTCCCCGACCGTTTGCTGGAAATAGGCAGGCGAGCGTGGGTCGCTTGGCGATCCCGGCAGGATCGAACCGCTGCCGCCTGCGCCGCCGCCCAGTGCCGATGGATCATTGTTGGTACAGGCCGCGATCACGCTCAGCGCGCCCAAGGCCAGGATTTTGCCCAATACGTTCATTTCAGGTGCCTCGTGGATTTGTTTGTTTATTGCCGTCTCTTTAGCACAGCCAGAGTTTCATGTGAACTTTGCCGATCCGCTGACCCGATCAATTCTGCAAAGGCCCCCAGGACGGGTCGCTGCCGCCATCCGGCGTGCGGACCGGGCGCAGGTTCCGGCCCGAAATATCCACCGAATACAGCGTCGCCCGTCCGCTTGCGCCCTGGGTCTCGCGGGTGAACATGATCACGCGACCATTGGGCGACCATGTGGGGCCTTCGTCCAGGAAGGACGAGGTCAGCAAGCGTTCTTCACTGCCGTCCGTACGCATGACACCGATGTGGAAACGGCCCTTGTTCTGCTTGGTGAAGGCGATCAGGTCACCACGCGGCGACCAGACCGGCGTGCCATACCGGCCCTGCCCAAAACTGATGCGCGTCGGCTCACCCCCGCCGGCGGGCATGATGTAGAGTTGCGGCGTGCCCGAGCGGTCGCTTTCGAACACGATCTGCGAACCGTCCGGCGAATAGCTGGGGGCGGTTTCGATTGCGGGCGTGTTCGTCAGGCGGACGCTTTGGCCCGACGCAAGGTCCATCTTCCAAAGGTCGGTATTACCGCCCTGAATCAGCGAATAGACGATCGAGCGCCCATCCGGCGAGAAGCGCGGCGAGAAACTCATCGTGCCGTCCTGCGTCTTGAGTTCACGCCGTTTGACCCGGCCCACGTCCAGAACGTAAATCCGGGGGCTGCCGCTTTCGTAACTTGTGTAAAGCAACTGCTCGCCGGTAGGGGAAAAGCGCGGGGCCAGAACGATGGCAGAGCTGTCGGTCAGATACTGAACATTGGCTCCGTCGTAATCCATGATCGCCAGCCGTTTCAGGCGCTGGTCCTTGGGGCCGCTTTCCGACACAAACGCAACCCGGCTGTCGAAATATCCGCCCTCGCCTGTCACCCGGCTATAAACCTGATCGGCCACTTTATGCGCCATGCGCCGCCAGCCATCCGTGGTGCCTGCAAACTGCAACCCGCTGCCCAGTTCCTGACCCGAGAAAACATCCCAGACCCGGAAACGGACGGTCAGCTTTTTGCCTGACACGTTGACCGCGCCCGTCACCAACGCTTCGGCATTGATGGCCTTCCAGTCCGCAAACTGAAGCGGGGCCTCGAAGCTTGTCACCTGACTGATGAACGCATCCGATGAGATTTCGCGAAACAGCCCGGTGCCAGTCAGATCCGCCGCAACAACGCGCGAGATGTCCTGCGCGTATTGCGCCGCGGTAGGACTGTCCGGTACGAAATTTGGAACGGCAAAGGGCAAGGGTTCGATAATACCCTGATCCAATTCCAACCGCAGCGGCCCGCTTTGTGCAAAAACCGGCGCCGACAGAAGCGTCAGGCCAATAAAGAGGCTGGTCAGAAGTTTCATCATTTGATCCGCATCCTCTCGGGATTGAATGTAATCTCAATATCCTGCCACTGCGCGTATTTGTCAGCAGGCAGGTCGTATCCTTTGGCTCCGCAACGCAAAATAGCGCGCCGAGCGGCCTCGTAGGCCTGTTTTGCAGCCCCTGAAGAGCCGCCTGAGCTGTCGAGCAACTGCAAGCTGCCGCCAACAACCTTACCATCCGGGGTCAGAGAAAAGCCGACCACAACGACTGTCTGCAAGGCGTCCGTCGACAACGATCCGACATTCCAGCATTTCGATACCGCCAGCCGCATCGCGTCCTTTTCACCACTGGTCAGCGGTGGCCCCGATGGTTCGTCATTCTGTCCCAACGCATCGGCCAGCGCATCCTCGATGGCCTGCTGGTCACTTTGCGCCGGTTCTTCGGGGGCTTCCGGGGCTTCGGCCACCACGGGTTCGGCCGGAGGTTGCGGGCGGCTGGGACGCGTTCGGGGGCGCGGGGAAGTCTGGGGCGACAATTCCTGCGTCTCTTCCGCCTCGGTCACGATCTGATCCGTGGCTTCCTCGGGCGCGGTCTGATCCTGTTGCTCCTGCTGGGTCTCGGCCCCTTCATCCAGGGATACGGCGGGGGTTTCGATGTCATCCGGTTTTGCCTCGGGCGGCGGCGGGGCCACCGGCTCGGGCGCAACCTTGTCAGCGGAATTGGGCAGGGATTCCGGACCCGGCGTCGGCAACGCAGCGACTTCCGGATCAGGTTGGTCCAGCGTCGGGGGTTGTTCGATCACTTCCGGCTCGGGCGGGGCTTCCACCGGCTCGGGCAAAGGATCAGGCTCGGGCTCGGACGCGACAATCGGCTCGGGTTCTGGTTGTTCTTCGGGTGTCGGTTCAGGGGCGTTGGCCACTTCGGGCTCTTCAGGCGGCTGCAATTCAGCGGGCGGCGACGGAACCTGGGGCGCGTCAAGTTGCGCAGTCATCGCAGCAAACTGTTCAGCCGTGACCACAGATACCTCCTGAACGGCCATAGGCAAAGGTTCGGACCGGAACGTGCCGCCAAACAGCGCCCATCCGATCAGACCTACGTGGGCAATCGCCGAGATCTTGGTGCCGGTATCCACCGCGCGGCCTCACTCTCCACCTTCGTCAAATGTCGGCCCGCCGGAATCGGTCACAAGGCCCACATTCGAAAACCCGCCGGCATTCAGCGCCCCCATCACCTGCATCACCTGCGCGTAGGGAATTGCGCCGTCCGCCCGCAAGAACACCCGGTCACTGGTTCGCTCAACCGCAATGGCCCTGAGTTTTCCGATCAGATCGGCACGCGCGACGTCCGTGGTCTGGATCTGCACCCGCCCGTCTGCTGTCAGTGTTACGGTCAGCGGTTCCTCATTGTCACCCGGCAGGGCACTGGCCGCCGTCTTGGGCAGGTCCACGGGCACCCCCACGGTCAACAGCGGGGCCGCCACCATGAAGATGATGAGCAGCACAAGCATGACATCTACAAATGGCGTCACGTTGATCTCGGCCATCGGCTGGGCGCGACCACGCCGCCGCCCCCGCCTGCGGCCGTTTCCGCCCGAGGGTTGCTGAACCGCCGCACCCATCTCAGCTGTCCAACTGCCGCGACAGGATGGTGGCGAATTCGTCGGCAAAGGCTTCATACCCGCCAACGATCCGATCACTGTCCGCGCTGAGCTTGTTGTAGAAAATCACCGCCGGGATCGCGGCCAGCAGGCCCAGACCGGTGGCCAGAAGCGCTTCGGCAATACCGGGCGCGACAACGGCAAGGTTGGTGTTCTGCTGCTCGGCGATCTCAATAAAGGCGTTCATGATGCCCCATACGGTGCCGAACAAACCGATAAATGGCGCGGTCGAGCCGACCGTGGCCAATATGGGCAGACCTTTTTGCAGTGTTTCCGCCTCTTTTGCGATGGCCACATCCATCGACCGGTCAATCCGTGCCGTCGCGCCGGCAATCAAGCCGCCGTCGGTCCGGTGTGACCTGCGCCACTCGATCATGCCGGCGGCGAATATCTTCTCGGAACTGCCGTCCGGTCGCGTCCCGATCTGTTCAAACAGCTCATCCAGCGGATTGCCGGACCAGAAGGATTCATCAAAAACCTGCGCTTCGCGTCGCGCTGCGCGGTAATTGATCAGTTTTTGAATGATGATCGCCCAGGACCAGAACGATGCAACGACCAGTATCAGCATCACCAGTTTGACGATAAATGTCGCGCGGGCAAACAGCCCCCACATGGAGAAGTCGATCTCCTGCGCCAGCGCCAGCGTTTCAGCTTCCATGAACCTGCTCTTTGTTTTGCCTGACAGCCATTTGGCCTTGTTTTGCCAAACGCTAACGCAGTTGGTATCGAAAAGCCAACAGAACCACCCCGGCTGAGTAAATTGTTACATCAATGCGCGAATCTCTGCCGGAAGACGGATCGGCTTGCCCTCGCTATTGATGCAAACGGCGGTCACGGTGGCGCGGAAAATCTCGGTTTGGCCGCGCCGAACAAGCTGCGCCATGGTCAGGCGCACTCCTGAAATCGAAATCATCTCGGTCTCGACGATCAGTTCATCATCAAATTTGGCCGGCGACAGATAATCCGCCTCGATCCGGCGCACGACCCAGACAATCCCCTGATCCCGCATCGCGTTCTGGTCATTGCCGAGGTTGCGCACCCAGTCCGACCGTGCCCGTTCAATAAAACGCAGGTAATTCGCATGATAGACAACACCACCCATGTCGGTGTCTTCGTAATAGACACGAATGGGAAAGACGTGCTTCATTGTGGCTGCTCCAGACGCGCAAACAATCGCAATGCGTGGGACGCATCCTGCGCCATTCCCGGCAAAATCGGATCATAGGCGGCCCGGATCAGCGCAGCGATTTCAGGGCGCAGAATTGTCGTCTCGCCAGCCACGGCCAGCGGAGACTGCGACCGGAACGCAGCATCGGACCACAACAAAACGGTCTGTACCACCTGCCCCAGCGCAAGCGTTTCGGCAGGAATTTTGGACAATTCGCCATCCATCTTCAAAAACACGAACGCCGCCCGGATGGTCCCGTCCTCCTCGAACCGGAATATACGGTACTGGTTGGCATCCGCCTCCATCAGCCGCCCGACCAGAGGGGTCAGATCAGGGATCAGACGGTCCAGATCGGGCACCTCCTGCAATTCCTGCCAGTCGCGAAAAAAGAAGACCATGCAGTTCGCGCCCAGTTCCGGATCGGTCTCGGCCATCTTGTGGCCAGCCAGCGCGACAACCGCCTCGAACGCACCCTTGATCACTGAAAGCGTATCATCTTCGACGCCAAAGACGATCGGCACGATCGGTCGCCCCCAACGCGCGAACAGGAACTCGCCGTTTTCACGCGTAAAAAGTGCTTTGATTTCTTCCGGTGTCACGGCCGACCCTTCATCTTTTCAAAAATACTCTCGCCGAAGGCATAAAACCCATGGCGCACCGCATCAACCAAACAGATCGCTCTGCCCACGGGGCGCGGCCATTCCCAAATGGGTCCATGCCTTCTGCGCCAGCATCCGTCCACGCGGAGTGCGCTGTATCAGTCCCTGCTGCAACAAATAGGGCTCAATCACTTCTTCAAGCGAATCCCGGCTTTCTGACAGCGCCGCCGACAAGGTTTCGATTCCCACAGGGCCGCCCGTGTAATTCTCGGCGATCAGCTTCAGATAACGCCGGTCCGCGCCATCCAGCCCCAGGTTGTCCACACCCAGACGCGTCAGGGCACCATCGGCCAGATCACGTGTAATCCGTCCATCGCCCTCGACAATGGCAAAATCGACCACGCGCCGCAGCAGCCGCCCGGCGATCCGGGGGGTTCCACGCGAACGCCGGGCGATCTCGCGCGCGCCTTCATCATCAGCCGGAGCACCCAGCTTGCGCGCGTTGCGGGTGACGATCTCGTGCAGTTCGTCGACCGTGTAGAACTGCAACCGCGTTGGAATACCAAACCGGTCGCGCAAAGGCGTGGTCAGCAGCCCCATGCGGGTCGTAGCGCCCACCAGAGTGAAGGGCTGCAATTCGATCCGCACGGTGCGCGCTGCAGGACCTTCACCGATCACCAGATCCAGCTCGAAATCCTCCATCGCCGGATACAGCACCTCTTCAACAGCCGGGTTCAGACGGTGGATTTCGTCGATGAATAATACGTCCCGAGATTCCAGATTGGTCAGGATCGCCGCCAGATCGCCCGCCTTGGCCAGCACGGGGCCCGAAGTCATGCGGAAATTCACCCCCAGCTCGCGCGCCATGATCTGCGCCAGCGTGGTTTTCCCAAGCCCCGGCGGGCCATGGAACAACGTGTGATCCATCGCCTCGCCCCGCTGGCGGGCTGACTGGATGAAGATGCGCAGATTGGCTCTTGCCTCGGCCTGACCGACAAATTCGTCCAGCCCCTGCGGACGCAGCGCACGGTCATTGTCTTCCGGCAACGGGTCAGGGCGCAGGGCGGGATCGGCGTCTACCATTCATTCACCCTTTCGGAGCAAGCAGTTTCAAAGCGGCCCGGATCAGTTCCGCCTCATCCGCGTCGGGCAGGTTGGCTGCGGCTTCGGCCACGGCCGATGCTGCCTCGGACGGTCCATACCCCAAGTTGGACAGGGCCGACAAAGCCCCCGCAGTAGCAGCCGCCGAACCCGAGACTGGCCTGACCGTCGGTTTGGCGACTGGTGCAGGTTCGGACGATTCGACCACTTCCAGTTCGGGACCGTTCATCGCCTCTGTCACCGTGCCGCCCATTGCCATCACGCCCGGAGCCTTGTCCTTGAGGTCCAGCACAATTCGCTGCGCCGTCTTAGGTCCGACACCCTTGGCCACCTTGACCGCACCCCAGTCACCCAACGCAATGGCGCGGCTGACCCCGTCCGGTCCCAGTGCGGACAGAATGGCTAGCGAGACCTTGGCCCCAACGCCCTGCACCGAACACAGCAAGCGATGCCATTCCTTTTCGACCAGCGACAGAAACCCGTAAAGCTGCATGAGGTCCTCACGCACGACCATCTCGGTGTAGATCGAGACGCCCTCACCCACACCCGGTAGTGCCGCCATGGTCCGGTCCGAACAGTAGACGATATAGCCGACCCCGCGCACATCAATCAGCACGTGGTCTGCCGCGCGATAATCCAGCCGCCCGGTCAATTTTCCGATCATGCCCGCACCTCTTTCATCCGCGCCTGAGGCGCCGCGCCGTAATAGGAATGACAGATAGCAATCGCCAGCGCATCCGCCGCGTCCGCCCCTTTGGGCTGACACCCCGGCAGTTGCAGCTTGACCATATGCAGCACCTGCTCTTTTTCGGCGTGACCCACACCGACCACGGTTTTCTTGACCCGGTTGGGCGCATATTCCCCGACCGTCAAACCGGCCTTCGCCAGCGTCAGCAACGCCACGCCGCGCGCCTGACCCAGTTTCAGCGTTCCGGCCCCGTCCTTGTTGACGAATGTCTGCTCGATCGCGGCCTGATCCGGTCGATACTCGGCTATGACCTCGACGATCTGGTTGTGCAGGGACAAAAGGCGTTCACCCAGATCGTCCCCGTCCGACTTGCACAACCCGTTGGCGACATGGCTCAGACGGCTGCCATGTGATTCGATGATGCCCCATCCCAGGGTTCTCAGCCCCGGATCAATGCCTAGAATTCGCATGTTGTGCCTTTGGCCTGCTCGGGTTCGTGTGATTTTTTTATCAACTAGCACGAAGCAAGAACATTTTCCAAGCGAATTGACCCAAAGGCCAAAAACGACAGACCTGTCTCAACGGCGACGGATGGACCCTTTTTGCGACCCGGAATGTCCTGTTTCCGCCACCTAATGAAAGGGAAATTCATCAATGATTTAAGGGAATTTAATGAAACTCGAGCTCTGCAGAAATTGCATAGGACACATGCAAATTCCGCTCTTGTGCCGGCGATATGACATCACTAGATGCCCGGCAGATCGCAAGATCAGACAGTAACACAAACCAGAAGGAAACAGGATATGGCTGCACTGGACACAACCCGCACCGCCACTGGCTCGTTCGGCCTCGTTGGCCGTATCGGTGAAACTTTCGCAGCGGTCGTCAACGCCGTTGTCGAATGGAATGACGCCCGCGTTACCCGCAACGCGCTGAGCGGTCTGACCGACCGTGAACTGGAAGATATCGGCCTGTGCCGTGGCGACATCGACGTCGTTGCCGAAGGCCGCCGCTAAGACGGCAAACGCCCACTCACAGCTCCTTTACGGAGCAAAAAAAACACCGCGCAGCCAGAAGCAGCGCGGTGTTTTTTGATTCAGGCCAAGTCAGTAGAGGACTTTGTTAAGCTGAACCGAGAGAAACTCTGTCATCGGGTCCACCTGCATGATCCAGGCTCCCGCCTGCTCAACCGAGGTGCCCTGGCTTAGGGTGTCAATGCGGTGGTCATAACCGTTCGGACCAAGGCTGGACAGCAGAAACGCCTTGAAGGCAAAGAACCCGCAGATGCAGAACAGCAGAACCTTTGCAGGGATCGCCGATCTGACGCGTTGTGGTTTCATCACCACCAGACCATCCTTGCGCATCGTCGCACGATAGCCGTGGCTCATCTTGCTGTGCTTCTTGTTCAGGCGATTGACGCGCTGATCGAACTCCAGTTGTTTTACCGTCATGGCAGCCTCCTAAAACCGCCCCCCGCTGACTTGAATGACGGTAGAAACAGATTGCGACAAAAAAGAGGCAAAAAACCACAAAACTCCTGCAAATGGCCCTGAATTAGCCCTGTTTGCTTAAGATCAGCGTCGTCCAGTCACCAATCTGGCCGCGATGATGGGTATTGAACCCATTTTGTAAATAAACGGAAACGACGTCATCGGCCTGTTCGTTCAGAATCCCTGACAGAATCGCGTAGCCTCCAGAGCGCAGATTCGCTGAAATTTCCGGTGCCAGAGCCACCAGCGGACCTTTCAGAATATTCGCAAAGATCAGGTCATAGGGCGCATGCGATTGCAGTTCGGGGTGATCGAAGCCCGCCGCCTCGATACAGAGCACCTGACCGGACATCCCGTTTGCCTTCAGGTTGGCCTCGGCCACGTCAACCGCGACCTGATCAATATCGCTGGCCAGAAACTGCCCGTTCCAGACCCGCGCGGCGGCCATTGCCAGAACAGCGGTGCCACAGCCGATATCTGCCACTTTCGCCGCCGAGAACCCTTCGTCAAGCAACCGATCCAACGCCTTGAGGCATCCAAGGGTCGTGCCATGGTGCCCCGTGCCAAACGCCATCGCGGCCTCGATCAGCAGAGGGATACGGCCTTCGGGCAGCTTGTCCGCATCATGGCTGCCATAGACAAAGAACCGCCCCGCCTCGACCGGTGCCAGTTCCCGGCGGACATGCGCGACCCAGTCGGTTTCGGGCAGTTCCGAAACGACAAAGGGCTTCGCCCCGAACGCAGCGGCCAGAACGGCCAGCGCGGTTTCATCGGGGGCTTCGGTGAAGTAACCGCCAACCTCCCACAGGCCCGAGTCGTCTTCGACCTCGAACACGCCCACGCCAGTTGGTTCCGGGTCCAGACGCTCCATCGCTTCGCCCAGGCTTTCGGCGGCTTTCTTCCCGTTCAGTGTCGTGAGCGCAGTGAATGTGGGCATCGAGGCCTCCTGTCCAATCTCGCACTTCGCCTAGGGCCACCGGCCGCCAAGGTCAAGCGCTGGCGCCTATTCGGCGGGGGCGGGGGCGTATTTCGACAGGATGGTTTCGTTGCCCGGTTCCGGGTGACGCGGGATCAGCAGGGACAGACCCAGCGAGACCAGCGCCATGGCAGCAGCCAGCCCGAAAACGGCGCCGGGCGAGACAACCCACAGGAGCCCCAGCAATGCAGGCAGGAACACAGCCGCGATATGGTTGATCGTGAAAGCCACCGCCGCCGTGGGCGCAATATCCGCCGGGTCGGCGATCTTCTGGAAATAGGTCTTCAACGCCAATGCCAGCGCGAACAGTACGTGGTCGATCACGTATAGGATTGCGGCCAGCAGCACGCCCCAGCCAAACCAGTAGATACCGCCATAGGCCGCGAACACGATCGCCAGACCGGTATACTCAAAAATCAGCGTGCGGCGTTCGCCGAACATCGCCACCGCTTTGCCCAACATGGGCGCAGCGGTCATGTTGATCAGCAGATTGATCAGATACAGCCCTGTCAGTTCGTGCACGTCAAAACCGAACTTCTCGACCATCATGAAACCGGCGAAAACAATGAAAATCTGCCGCCGGGCCCCGGCCATGAATTGCAGCGCATAGTACAGCCAATACCGGCGGCGGAGTATGATCTTCTTTGTCTGCGGCGTCGGCGCATCGAATTGCGGGTAAGCGACCAGGCACAACAAGCCGAGCAGCGCCGTCAGCCCCCCGGCCGCCATGAATACGGTGTTGTAGGACAGATCGAACCGGTCCCATGTCAGAACGATCAGGCCGTAGACCACCAGAGTCGAGGCAGACCCCATCGCCACCAGCCATCCCAGCACTTGCGGCGCGCGGTCTTTGGGCAACCATTGCAGTTGCAGCGACTGGTTTACCGTTTCGTAGTAGTGAAAGCCGATCGAACTGAACAGCGTCACAAACAGCAACCCGCCAAGGCTGGGAAACCAAGCGGTGACGGCCGTTGCAACACCCAGCAGCATCAGGGAGATCATCGCCAGCACCTGTTCGCGAATGAACAGGATCACGGCAATCACGCCGACGGCGAGAAAGCCCGGAATTTCCCGCACCGTATGCAGCAAACCGATATCCGCACCGTCAAAATTCGCCACCTCGATGACAAAGTTGTTCAACAGCGCGCTCCACGCGTTGAACGCGATGGGCATGGTCAATGCCATCACGAAAAGGAGCGTGACCGGACGGCGCCAGAACGGAAGGCTCTGCGCCTCAGAAAGCGGCATGGGTTTCAGCATGGGACTCCCTCTACGCCCATTTGAACAGTTTGGCGAGAGGGAAGCGGCATGCGCACAGCAGGCCTGCGCAGATGCAGACGTCAGTAGAAGCTTTGCGGGTCGATATCCACGGAAAGTCGGATATCGCCTTTCAGGCGCAAAGGCGCGATCCAGCGCGCGATGGCGTCCTGAATGGGCGCGCCCTTCGGCGCTTTGACCAGCAGCCGCACCCTGTGGCGGCCACGGATGCGGGCGATGGGCGCCGGGGCCGGACCAAACACCTGCGCGCCCACGTCACGCAGCGGCGCGTCATTGCGGGCCATGGCATTGCCGATGTCGAAAACCGGGCCGACCTCTGGGCCCGACAGAACAATTCCAGCCATGCGGCCATAAGGCGGCACGCCTGCCGCCTGCCGCCCGGCGGCCTCGGCCTTCCAGAAACCTTCTTCATCGCCGGACAGAATGGCGCGGATGACAGGATGTTCCGGTTGAAAGGTCTGCAACAGCGCCTGCCCGGGCTTGTCGGCCCGACCGGCCCGACCCGCAACCTGCCGCATCAACTGGAAGGTCCGCTCGGCAGCCCGCAGGTCTGCGCCATGCAGGCTGAGATCCGCGTCGATAACTCCGACCAGCGTCAGCTTTGGAAAGTTGTGCCCTTTGGCCACCAGCTGTGTCCCGATGATAAGATCCGCGTCGCCTTCGGCAATCTCTGCAATCTTGGCCTTCAGCGCCCGCGCCGAGCCGAACAGGTCGGAACTGAGCATCGCGATCTTCGCCTCGGGAAAGGTCGCTTCGGCCTCTTCCGCCAGCCGCTCGATTCCCGGCCCGACCGGGGCCAGTTTGCCTTCGACCCCGCAGGACGGACAGGTCTCGGGCATCGGTTTGGTTTCGCCGCATTGATGGCACATAAGGCGTTTCAAAAAGCGATGCTCGACCATCCGCGCGTCACAGTGATCACAGGCAATCTGTTCACCGCAAGCGCGGCAGAGCGTCACCGGCGCGTAGCCACGGCGGTTGATGAACAGCAGCGATTGTTCACCCTTCTCGATCCGCTGCCGCACGGCCTGCCGCAGGGACGGGGAAATCCACGTCCCTGCCTGCATCTGTTCGGCGCGCATGTCGATGGGCTTCATCTCGGGCAGGACTGCCGCCCCGAACCGCGACGTCAGATCGAGACGCTCGTATTTCCCGGCCTCGGCGTTGGCCCAGCTTTCCAATGAGGGCGTGGCACTGGCCAGAATCACCCGCGCGCCACAGATCGCCGCGCGCAGGACCGCCATGTCGCGGGCGCTGTAATGCACGCCATCCTCTTGCTTGTAAGAGGTATCATGTTCCTCATCGACGACAACCAGGCCCAGATTGCGAAACGGCAGGAACAGGGCCGACCGGGCGCCGACCACCAGTTGCGCATCCCCCTGCCCGACCATCCGCCAGACCCGGCGGCGTTCGGTCATGGTCGCGCCCGAGTGCCATTCGGCCGGCCGCGCGCCAAACCTTGCCTCGACCCGGGTCAGAAACTCGGCAGTCAGGGCAATCTCTGGCAGCAAGACCAGCGCCTGCCGCCCTTGCCGCAAAGTCTCGGCCACCGCTTCCAGATACACCTCGGTCTTGCCGGACCCGGTCACGCCCTTCAGTAACGTCGTGCCATAATTCCCCGTCCGCTGCCCGGCTTGCAGCCGCGCGACCGCCTCTGCCTGATCATCTGTCAGCTCCTTTCCAGGTAAATCCGGGTCCAGACGCGGATAGGGCAGATCTCGCGGGCTGTCCTCTTCCCGAACCGCGCCTTGCTTGACCAAGCCCTTGACGACCGAGGACGTCACCCCCGCCTGTTCAGCCAGCTCCTTCAGCGTAAAGGCCAGCCCTCCATAGTCGCGCAACACTTCCAGCACGCGGGTACGTGCATCCGTCATCCGGTCAGGTTGACCTTCGCCAAGGCGATATATCTTGCGCATAGACGGCGGATCACCCAGCCCCGGCGCGCGGGTCGCCAGACGCAGCATCGCGGGCATCGGCGTCAGCGTGTAATCGGCCACCCGCCCCAGAAACACGCGCATCTCCTCTCGCATCGGCGCAACCTCGAGCACACGTATGACCGACCGCGCCTTGGCAAGGTCAAAGCCCCCCTGCCCCGGCCCCCAGACCACGCCAAGAACCTTGCGCGGCCCCAATGGTACTTCGACAAACGCCCCCAGAAAGCACCCACCCTCGGGCACCTTATAGTCCAACGTCCGGTCCAGCGGCTGCGTCGTCAGCACCGCAACCAGGTCTCCTTCGTCGAAAAATCCGTTAGCGCTCACGGCATATCCTTCGCAGGGGGTTCCAGCATGGGTCTCTTTGAGGTAAAGCCATCCGCAACCAAGGCCAACCCATCAAAGGACTGCCCTCATGAAATTCTTTGTAGACACCGCCGAGATCGATGCCATCGCCGAACTGAACGATCTGGGCATGGTGGACGGCGTAACCACCAACCCGTCGCTGATCCTGAAGTCGGGCCGCGACATTCTGGAAGTGACCAAGGAAATCTGCGATCTGGTCGACGGGCCTGTGTCTGCCGAAGTGGTCGCAACCGAAGCCGACGACATGATCGCCGAAGGCCGCAAGCTGGCCAAGATCGCCCCCAACATCGCTGTAAAAGTGCCGCTGACATGGGCTGGTCTGAAAACATGCAAAACGCTGACCGACGAAGGCCAGATGGTCAACGTGACTCTCTGCTTCTCCACCAACCAGGCCATTCTGGCAGCCAAGGCTGGTGCGACCTTCATCTCGCCCTTCATCGGACGTCTGGACGACATCAACCTCGATGGCATGGATCTGATCGCCGACATCCGTCAGGTTTATGACAATTACGGGTTCGAAACTGAAATTCTGGCCGCCTCGATCCGCACCGTGAACCATGTGACCGACAGCGCGCGCATCGGTGCCGACGTGATCACAGCACCGCCCGCCGTCATCAAGAAACTGGCCGATCACCCGCTGACCGACAAGGGTCTCGAGACCTTCCTGGCCGACTGGGCCAAGACCGGCCAGAAAATCCTCTGATCCATTGCACAACCGCGCGGCGCCGTCTGGCGGCGCGCCCGGCCCAACGGCCGAGGCCTGATCCCCGATCAGGCGCAGGCAGGCGGGAGCCCCCGCATCAGACCTGAGAAAACCCGTCAAAGCTGCATTTTTTCCAAGGCAATCGCGGCAAGCCATGTTATAGTCCGGCAAAACAAAAAAAGACCGGACGGGATATGAGCAGTAACCCCAAACTCGAGGATAGCCTTCGCGCCGCGATTCTGGCTGAACCAGACGCTGTGCTGGATGACAAGGACCTGATGCAGGCCCTGGTGGCCGCGAACGAACAGGCGCGTGGCGAAAATGTCATCGACCTGCGCGGCATCGCCATGCAGCGGCTTGAAGCGCGGCTGGACCGGCTGGAAGACACCCACCGCTCGGTCATCGCGGCGGCTTACGAGAACCTTGCGGGCACAAATCAAGTACACCGCGCCATTTTGCGCCTGCTGGAGCCCGTCGAGTTCGAAGAATTCCTGCGCGCCCTGGGCAGTGACGTGGCCGATATTTTGCGCGTGGACCAGATCACTCTGGTTCTGGAAACCACAATCGAACAAAACGATCCCGCCATCGAAAAGCTGGGGGGCGTTCTGGCTGTGGTCGAGCCCGGCTTTGTCGACGCGTACCTCAACAGTGATCGCAGCAGATCCGCGCGGGATGTCATCTTGCGCGAAACCCGTCAACACAGCCGCAGGATCTATGGTGCGCAGGCGGGGCATTTGCGGTCCGAAGCCTGCCTGCGGCTGAACCTGGGCACTGGTCGCCTGCCGGGCATGATCGTTATGGGCGCCCGGGATCCACGACATTTCACTCCACAACTGGGCACCGACCTTCTGACCTTTTTCGCAGGCGTATTTGAACGCTCCATGCGCCACTGGCTGTCGTGAGCCTGATTTCTCCGGCCTGCCGCGATGCGCTGCAGCACTGGCTTGACGGGCTTGCCGCGCTGGCCGGACGGTCGGAGAACACGCAATCCGCCTATCGCGGCGATGTCACCGACTTTTTGTCCTTCATGACCCTGCACCATAACGGGCAGCAGGGGCTGGCCGCGCTTGAACGGATCACGGTTTCGGACATGCGGGCCTGGATGGCGGATCAGCGCGGTAGCGGCGTGGGGGCACGGTCGCTGGCACGCAAACTGTCCGCCGTCAAAAGCTTTTATCGCTGGCTGGCCGAGCGCGAAGGCTTTGAACCCACCGCCGTTCTGTCGACCCGCGCGCCCAAATACACCCAAAAACTGCCCCGTCCGCTTGCCGAAGATGCGGCGCGCGCGATGATTGATACGGTCGAACTGCAATCCAGCTCGGATTGGGTCGCGGCCCGGGACATGGCGGTGGTCACACTGCTTTACGGGTGCGGATTGCGGATATCCGAAGCCCTGTCCCTGACGGGTAGGGATGTGCCTCTGCCAGCAACACTGCGGATTCTGGGCAAGGGCGGGAAGGAGAGGATCGTGCCGGTTCTGCCAGTCGCCCGGCAGGCCGTGGAACGGTACACGTCGCTTTGTCCTCATTCCCTGGTGCCCTCAGAAGCTTTGTTTCGCGGTGTGCGAGGCGGGCCGCTGAACCCACGCGCAATCCAGGGCGTCATGGCGAAGGCACGGATGCAGCTGGGCCTGCCTGCCACAGCCACCCCACATGCACTTAGGCACAGCTTTGCTACGCATCTTCTGTCGGCGGGTGGTGATCTGCGCGCAATTCAGGAATTGCTGGGGCATGCGTCGCTTTCGACCACGCAGACCTACACGGCAGTCGACAGCGCGCGCCTGATGGAAGTCTACAACCGGGCTCATCCCAAGGCCTGAACCGGATCACCACAGCCATTCGCCGGCGTTTGGTCATTGGAGACTTTTTGCTTTGCATCTCGTGGCCGCATCGTCCATGACACCCCCATGACATTGAGATTCAAAGCCCTTAGCGTTCATCTGTTCACCGCCACCGGTGCCGTTTTTGCAATGCTTGCCATGCTGGCCGCCGTCGAAGAAAAATGGAGCCTGATGTATCTCTGGCTTGTGGTCTCGTTCATCGTGGACGGTATCGACGGCCCGCTGGCCCGCCACTATCACGTCAAGAAAAACGCGCCCGAGTTCGATGGCGTCCTGCTGGACCTGATCATCGACTACCTGACTTACGTGTTCATCCCTGCCTTTGCACTGTTCAAATCGGGTCTGATGGACGGCTGGACCGGCTGGTTCGCCATCATCGTTATCACTTTTGCCAGTGCCATGTATTTCGCGGATACGCGAATGAAGACCAAGGACAACTCGTTTTCGGGTTTCCCCGGCTGCTGGAACATGTTCGTCATCGTGATCTTCGCACTCGAACCGAATTTCTGGGTGATCCTGCTGCTGGTCACGCTGCTATCATTGGCAATGTTCCTGCCGCTAAAATTCGTTCATCCGGTCCGGACCGAACGCTGGCGCAATCTGACGTTGCCAATGGCCCTGGCCTGGACGTTCTTTGCAGGATGGGCGGCTTGGGTCGATTTCCATCCCGAAAGCTGGGCCCACTGGGGGCTGGTCATCACCAGCCTGTACCTGACCTTCGCGGGCATCGCTCAGCAGATGGTACCCGCGCGCGATAGCTGAAATTACAGGACCTCCTGCACTTCGAATTCGGTGCCATTATGGGTGAACACATCACCCTCCTGCAGGCCCGCCATGGCCAGATAGATCGGGCTTTGCATGGAAATGCCCATATAGGTGTTGCCGTCGACGTCAAACCGCGTCGTTGAAACACACACAACAAACCGCCGGTTGTTGAATTTGATCACCGCGCCGGGCTGCACCGTGTCGGTCAGGCTGAAATCAGTGTTTTCGATCACGTCGATCTTGGCATGATGGGCATGGACCGGCGCGTCGAAAGCTGCCGCCAGATCTGCATTCTCGCGCGAGGCAGCGATGTCGTCCTTGTCATGTCCTTCACGGTCATCCAGCTGCGAATCTTTCAGAAACGCATCATAATGCGCCTGCGCCGTGGCAAGCTCCTGCGCTTCAAGCGACATCAGCCGGTCGATAATTGCCTTTTTGCGGGCTGCAAGGTCTGCTTCAGTGGTCATTCAATGCGGTCCTTCAAATTCAGTATCGAATATAAGTTGGGCCGCAATCCGGGCGATTGCAACAGGTTTCCACTGTTCAGATAAGCAGGCTGGCAGCTCCTTCGTGGCGCAACAGGGCAACCTTGGTCTCGACACCCCCGCACCCGGAAAACCCGACCATCCTTCCATTTGCCCCCAAAACGCGGTGGCATGGGATGATCACCGGGATCGGATTGCCGCCACAGCCGCGCCCCACCGCCTGCGCCGAATAACCCAGCTCCGCCGCCAACTCGCCATAAGTCCGGGTCTCACCCAGCGGGATCGCGAACATTGCGTCGCAGACCCGGCGCTGAAACTCTGATCCCTTTACGTGATAGGGCAGATCGAACCTTTGCAGGCGCTTCTGGTCGTAGGCCCGCATCTGCGCCGCCGCCTCGCGGAGCAACGGCGTATCAGGGGCATCGTCGGACCCGTCCCAAATCAGCCCCGTGATTGCCTCGTCTTCCTCGACGATGCCGAGGCGCCCAAACCGTGTGTCTACCGCAATCGTTCCCATGCGGTCATGCTGACAGACAGGTCACAGCCACCGCAACCCGATTCCGGACAATTCGCCCGTCTTTTGTTCAATATACCTTTCGGAGAAAGGCAGAGCCTCACTAAAGGCCCTGCCCCATAGCCGCCGGTAACGGATCAGCCCAGCGCTTCGTCGCAGCGCCCGCAAACGTCGTCATGCGCGTGGCGGCCCACGTCAGGCAGGATCTTCCAGCACCGTTGGCACTTCGCGCCTTCCGCCTTTTCGAACACCACTCCGACGCCTTCGATCTCGGGCACGCGAAACGCCTCGGCCGGGGCCGGATCGCCGGTCACCGACAGACCAGAGGTGATGCACATGTCATCCACATCAAACGTTGCCAGCAGATCGCGGGTTTCGGAGTCTTCGATATATACGATCGGCGCCGCCTCCAGGCTGGAGCCGATGACCTTGTCCTGGCGCTGCACTTCCAGCGCAGCGGTCACAGCACGGCGCACCCGGCGGATCTTGGCCATGGCTGTCTCAAGCTCGGCGTTGCGCCAGTCGGCAGGCGTCTCGGGGAAGTCCACCAGATGGACTGAACTGTCGTCGCCCGGGAACCGTTCCAGCCAGACTTCCTCCATGGTGAAGACCAGGACCGGCGCCAGCCAGGTGGTCAGGCGGTGGAACAGGGTATCCAGCACGGTGCGCGCGGACCGGCGGCGCAGCGTGTCGCCATCGCAATACAGCGCATCCTTGCGAATATCGAAATAGAACGATGACAGATCGACGGTCGCAAAGGTGAATACGGCACTGAACACGCCCTGGAAGTCGAACGCGGCGTAGCCCTTGCGTACTTGCTCATCCAGATCGGCCAGACGGCTGAGAACCCAACGCTCCAGTCGCGGCATATCCTCGGGCGCGACGCGATCCGCCTCGGAGAAGTCAGCCAGCGAACCCAGCATGAACCGCATGGTGTTGCGCAGGCGGCGATAGCTGTCGGCGGTGCCTTTGAGGATTTCCGGCCCGATCCGCTGGTCGGCGGTATAGTCGGTCTGAGCCACCCAAAGGCGCAGGATATCGGCACCATATTGCTTGATGACCTCTTCCGGCACGATGGTGTTGCCCAGCGATTTGGACATCTTGTTGCCCTTGGCATCCAGCGTGAAGCCGTGGGTCACAACGTTGCGATAAGGCGCCCGGCCTTTGGTGCCGCAGGCCTGCAGCATGGACGAATGGAACCAGCCACGATGCTGGTCGGTCCCTTCCATGTAGACATCGGCGATGCCGTCTTCGGTGCCGTCCTCGCGGTCGCGCAGAACAAAAGCGTGGGTCGAGCCTGAGTCGAACCACACGTCCAGCACGTCGAACACCTGATCGTAGTCGTCCGGGTTGGCAATGCCGTCCAGCACCTGCTCATTGAACCCGTCAGTGTACCAGATATCCGCGCCATCCTTCTCGAACGCCGCTTTGATACGCGCGTTCAGGTCTGCGTTGCGCAGCAGATAATCTGCGTCGGTCGGCAGAGCACCCTTTTTGGTGAAGCAGGTCAGCGGCACGCCCCAGGCGCGCTGGCGGGACAGAACCCAGTCCGGGCGCGCTTCGATCATCGAATACAGGCGGTTGCGACCGGTCTGCGGGGTCCACTTCACCAGCTCGTCGATGGAGCGCAGGGCCCGTTCGCGGATGGTGTCGCCCATCTCGCCCATACCGTCATCCAGCTTGCGGTCGACCGAGGCAAACCACTGCGGCGTGTTGCGATAGATGATCGGAGCCTTCGAGCGCCACGAATGCGGGTAGCTGTGTTTGATCTTGCCCCGCGCCAGCAGTCCACCAACCTCGACCAGCTTGTCGATCACGGCTTTGTTCGCATCACCCTCACCGCCCTTGCGGGACAGGATGAATTTGCCTCCAAAGAACGGCAGATCAGCACGGAATGAGCCATCGTCCATCACGTTGTAGGTGATGACCTGTTCCAGCATCCCCAGATCGCGGTACAGCTCGAATTCTTCCATCCCGTGGGACGGTGCACAGTGAACGAAACCTGTGCCTTCGGTGTCGGTTACGAACTCAGCGGCGCGGAAGTCACGGATGTCGTCCCATTCACCATTGCCACCCTCGGCGCCGGCCAGCGGGTGGGTCAGCTGGACACCTTCCAGTTCATCGGCAGTCACATCGCGGACGCGGGTCCATTGGTCGTCGTTCAGGCGGGCGCGGCCAAGCACATCGGCGGCCAGATTGTCGGCCAGCAGGAATTTGTCGCCCACATTGGCCCAACATTCCTCCGGCGCTCCGGTGACTTCATAAAGGCCATAAGAGATGTCCTTGCCGTACACGACCGCTTTGTTCGACGGCATGGTCCAAGGCGTCGTGGTCCAGATCACCACAAAAGCGTCATCCAGATCGCCCGCATTCACGACCTTAAACTTCACCCAGATGGTGAAGCTTTCCTTGTCGTGATATTCGACCTCAGCCTCGGCCAGCGCAGTTTTCTCGATGGGCGACCACATGACGGGCTTCGAGCCCTGATAGAGCGTGCCGTTCATCAGGAACTTCATGAACTCGTCGGCGATCACGGCCTCGGCATGATAGTCCATGGTGATATAGGGATCGGGCCAGTTGCCTGTGATACCCAGACGCTTGAACTCTTCGCGCTGGACGTCGATCCAGCCCTCGGCAAACTTGCGGCATTCCTGACGGAAGTCGACGATGTTCACCTCATCCTTGTTTTTGCCCTTCTTGCGATACTGCTCCTCGATTTTCCATTCGATGGGCAGGCCGTGACAGTCCCAGCCGGGCACGTAACGCGCGTCGAAACCCATCATCTGATGGGATCGCACGATCATGTCCTTGATGGTTTTGTTCAGCGCGTGACCGATATGCAGGTGACCGTTCGCGTAAGGAGGGCCATCATGCAGCGTAAAGGGCGTGCGGCCCTCTTTTTCACGCAAGCGGTCATAGACGCCGATGGATTCCCACCGCTCCAGCCATGCGGGCTCGCGCTTGGGCAGGCCAGCGCGCATCGGGAACTCGGTTTTGGGCAGGTTCAGCGTGTCTTTGTAGTCAGGTGTCTGGATCGTGTCGGCGCACATTTGGGGCGTCCCTTGGATGATCTGGTCTTACTAGGATCGAAGCGTTCGGTGCGAAGTCTCAAACACCTTTGCCCGGCGTCTCAGAGGGTCAGAGCGCCGGGAATATAATTCGAATAATGATGGCCAGACGGTCATGCATGGCAGGCTTATAAGACGCCTTCCCGCAATGGTCCAGAGGTTCTGCCGCCCGGTGTGAAGAGCGGTGAACAAGTCATTTTCACACCAATTCCCCACGGCCAACCGGGCCGTCAGGGGTGAAACAGGGACCCGACAAGGTAGGCAATCAACGCCGCCGTTCCGCCGATCAACAAGGTCTCAAACCCCGACCGCCACCAAGGTGCCAGCGACCACCGGCTTTTCATCGCACCGATGGCGAAGAAAACCGCAAGGGTCAGTGAGACCGAGACCGCAAAGGCATTCTGGACGGACACCAGGAACGGAACCAGCGGAACCATCCCGGCTACCAGAAACGCGAGGAACGTCGCCATTGCAGCCTTGAGCGGATGAGGCTCGACACTGCCCAGACCGTATTCGCCTTCGATCATCAGGTTGATCCAGTTTTCCCGATTATCGGTGATGGCATCCGTCGCCTCGTTCAGAACGCGGCCCGAAAGTCCTTTCTGAGCCAGAATCTCGCGCACTTCGCCGCGCTCGCCTTCGGGATAAAGGTCGATATGGCGTTCCTCGACCGCGCGAATGCGGCGGATATTGTCCAGTTCGGCCTTGGTGCCCGAATAGTTCCCCGCCGCCATCGAAAACCCGTCGGCCAGCACGTTCGCAAGGCCAAGCGCCACGATGACAAAGGGCGACAGACCCGCCCCGGCGACACCGGACACAATGGCAAAGGTCGTGACCGACCCGTCCAGCCCGCCATAGACAAGATCCCGCAGGACGCCGCGACCGGGCGGGGCATTGATCCGGGCGGAAATCTCTTTCTGGCTGTGACCGTGGTCGATCATGGCTGGCCCTCCGTCGCCATTAGCTTGGCGGAAGGATAGCACTATGGCCTTGCGTCAGATCAATCTTTCGAGAACAGGCCGCTCAGTGCACGCCGGATCATGCCGCGGGTCGACGGCTTGTGCCGTTTGGAAAAGGGCAACGGACGGCAGACTTCCATCGCGGCCACGCCAACACGGGCGCTCAGCGCGCCGTTTACCAGACCCTCACCAAAACGGCGGGACAGTTTGCTGAGGACTGAGCCGCCCAGAACCGGCTCCAGCAGATCATCACCCACAGCGACGGCACCCGTGGCGACCAGATGCACAAAGACTGCCCGCGTCAAACGCCATCCGCCAAAAAAACCGGCGCGGCCTCCGTAGATTTCGGCAATGCGCCGGATCATCCGCAGGGACGCCAGCATCGCCGTTGCGACATCCGCCAGCGCCAGCGGTACAAGCGCGGTCACGGTGGCCACCTGCCTGGCCGCGGCTTCGACCTCACGGCTGGCGGCAGCGTCGAGCGGGGCAAGCAATTCGTCCTCGGCAAGGGACAGCAGACCGCTGGCATCGAATTGCTCACTCATGCGCTCGGCCAGCCTGTCGCGGCCCCATCTCGTGTCTTCGCGGCCCTTGTAGAACGCGACCAGCCTGTTCGTGACCGACCGCGCCTGCGCCAGATCAGCTTCGGCCAGCGCGGCATCGGCGGCGCGGCGCATTCCATCCACGCGCGACAACCGTCCAATAGCCGCCAGTTCACGGATCACGATGATCAGCGTCACCAATACCAGCGCCGCAATCAGCCCGGTGACGATCCACCCCAGAACAGGCGAACGCGCCACCAGCGACGTTGCAAAATCCCACGCTGCAATCGAAACCGCCGCGCCCACAACGGCCAGCGCCAGCCCCCAGAACCACCGGGACAGGGCAGAATGCTTTCGGGCCGCAAGCCGGGCCGCGGCCTGCATTGCCTGACCTTGCGGCTGCGCAACATCGGGAACGGGCGGCGCCTGTGCTACGTCGGCAGCGGGTTCATCCGCTTCCAGATCGATCAGAACCGGGCCTTTAGCCATTGTTGCCGTCCTCCGCATTCCAGACAAACCTGATATCCGGCAGGTTTTCGTCGTTGTCCGATCCGTCGCCGCGCGCGACCTCGACAAATCCGTGACGCTCATAAAACCTGAGCGCGGGCCTGTTTGCCTCAAATGCGTACAGCGACAGCTGAGATCGTTCGATTTTAGCCCGGTCCAGCAATTTCCGCCCAATCCCCTGCCCCCGCGCCGCAGCAGCAAGATAGAGGGAGTGAACCTCGTCACCATGACGCGCCAGAAAACCCACGACGCCCTTGTCCGTCTCGGCAACTGTGACCCAACCCTGATCGATCATCCTGCCGCAAAACGCGATGGTTTCAGCGCAGGAATGCAGCTCGGGCATCCAGTCGTTTTCGCGCGCGAATCCATGCAGGATTTCACCGGTTGTGCCGGCATCCGTACTGCGGGCGGGGCGGAGTTTTACGGTCACAGGCGGTCTCCGATCAAAAACTGGGCGGCCCGGTCCAGCCGGATGTGCGGCGGCCCGTCCCCGGGGCGAAGGGTCAGATGCGCCGGGGCAAATGTCATGAAACCGAAATCATCGTTCAGCCAGTTCTCAGCCCCGTCGCGGGCCGGGCCCAGCAGATGAGCGGGATCCGACGGCAGATCCCCGGCATAAAAGGCAGCCTGGTTCCCGGTATCCAACAGAGTGCCACGCACGCAGGGCAGTTCCGACCCGTTGTGATTGCGCATTTCTTCCGTCGTGGCACGCAGCGACGCCAGCGACAGGGCGGCGGTCTCGGCTCCGGCGAATTTGGCCCTGTCCTGCGCTTCGCGCGTCAGCGCCTCCATGATCGCGGTCAGGCGTGGGTGTTGCAAGTGGTGCAGATGATCGGCCTTGGTGGCAGCAAAGAGAATACGCTCGACCCGTTTGCCCAGCAGCAGCTGGCTGAGCCACGCATTTCGGCCGGGACGGAAAGCCGACAGGATATCTGCCATCGCGCGGCGCATGTCCTCGACCGCCTTCGGGCCCTTGTGAATTGCGCCCAGCGCGTCGACCAACACAACCTGCCGGTCGATGCGCGAGAAATGATCACGGAAGAACGGTTTGACCACCTGCGACTTGTACGCCTCGAACCGCCGTTCCATCTCGCGGTGCAGCGAGCGCCTGCGCGACGGGCCGTCAACCGGCAACGGCGCAAAGGTCAGAACCGGTGATCCGGCCAGGTCGCCCGGCAGCAGGAACCGCCCCGGTGTGCAGTCGTAATACCCGCTGTCCCGCGCCCTGTTCAGATAATCCGTGAACGCCGCCGACAGTGCCTGAGCCGTCGGCTCATCGTGGTTCTCAGTGTGATCGGTTGCCCCGATCTGTGACAGGAAAACCGCTGCTTCGGACCGGTCTTCGATGCGAGTCAGCGTGTCCTGCGACCATTCCGCATAGGATTTCTCCAACAGGGCCAGATCCAGCAGCCATTCCCCCGGATAGTCCACGATATCAAGATGAACGGTGCGCGGTCCCTGCAACCCGGCCAGCAAACCGGCGGGGCGCGCCTTGAATGACAGGCGCAGTTCGGACACCGCGCGCGTGCTCTCGGGCCAGTGCGGCGCGGGGCCGGTCAGGTCGGACAGATGAGATTCAAAGTCGAACCGGGGCACCGTGTCATCAGGCTGTGGTTGCAGATAGGCGGCGTTGATCCGCCCCTCCTGCTGGGCGACAAGCCCCGTCATGCGGCCCCGATCCAGAAGATTGGCCACAAGCGAGGTGATAAACACCGTTTTGCCGGACCGCGCCAGCCCGGTGACGCCCAGACGTATGACAGGCTCGAACAGGGTTTCAGACACGCGGTCGCCCACGGATTCGACACCGCGAACAAGACTGTCTGCCAGTGATGAGATGACCAATCCGCCGCCCCGCATGGTTGTTTTGCTCAAGATAGGTAGCAAGCCCCGAGGTTGCCAGAGCTTTTCCCAATCCGGCTCTTGCCCGGACCGGCGCGGCGCGATACCAGCGCCACATGCCAAGATACGCGCTGAAAGTCGAATATCAGGGGGAACCGTTTGCCGGATGGCAGCGGCAAAAGGACCTGCCGTCCGTGCAGGGCGCAATCGAGACCGCGCTGTCGCGTATCCAGCCGGGCGAGCACACAATTGCCGCCGCCGGGCGGACAGACGCGGGCGTTCATGCTTTGGGACAGGTGGCGCATTGCGACCTGGTGAAAGACTGGGATCCGTATCGCCTGTCCGAGGCGCTGAACTATCACCTCAAGCCTCAACCCGTGGCCATCGTGAAGGCTGCGCGGGTGGATGACGACTGGCATGCCCGGTTTTCAGCACTCGAACGGCAATACCTGTTCCGCATCCTGATGCGCCGCGCCCCCGCTACCCATGACAGCGGGCAGGTCTGGCAGATCAACCACCAACTGGATGTCGACGCGATGCAGGCGGGTGCGGACATGCTGGTCGGGCGGCATGACTTCACGACCTTCCGCTCGTCGATCTGTCAGGCGGCCAGCCCGGTCAAATCTCTGGATGAGTTGCGGGTTGAACGGGTTCAGGGCTTTTCAGGGCCCGAAGTGCACTTCCACGTGCGCGCGCGGTCGTTCCTGCACAATCAGGTGCGCAGCTTTGTCGGCACGCTGGAACGGGTCGGCGCGGGATCGTGGACACCAGAAGATGTGCGCGATGCTCTGCAGGCCGTTGACCGTGCTGCCTGTGGCCCGGTCTGCCCGCCGCAAGGGCTTTATCTGGCGCGGGTCGGATACCCTGAACCGGTGTTCGACTGACCTATAGCGCGCGCATCAGCAACCCGCTTGCGATCACTGCAATAATCAGACCCGCCACCAGTTCGATGGTCGGGGCCAGCACGGAAACGAACCGCGTGGCCGAGGCCGAAGCCAGAAGCCCCCCGCGCAAGCCGAAGGATGTCCAGCCCACAAGGGTTGTGACCGTCGCAGTGCCCAGCGCCATGGCAAATGCCCCGGCGATGCCGACCATTGCGATACCCATCTGCCAAGTCAGGATCAGTACGAACAGCGCGCCGGTGCAGGGACGCGCAGCAATCCCCGCGATCAGCACCAACGCCTCGCGCAGGCTGCCGACATTCGCCACTTCCTCGGGGCTTGGGCCATGGCGGTGACCGCACTCGGAACACTCCCCGTGATCGTGGTGGTGGTGATCATGGTGGTCATGATGACGGTGCGCGGAGGACTGTGAGTTTCGATGCTGTCGGGCGAAACTGCGAACCGCACGCAGGACAAGCCACATCCCGATCGCCGCAATGGCCCCATAACTGATCGGAGCCATCACCTGTTCTGTTGTCCCGATCAGAGACTCACGTGACATCTGAAACACCAGCACCCCGGCATAGACCAGAACGATCGCCGTTACCGCCTGCCCCAAACTGGACAGAACACTGATTGCGGACAATCGCCAGAAAGCGACCTGACGGCCCAGCCCGTAGCCGCCGATCAGAACCTTGCCGTGTCCCGGGCCGATCGCGTGGAAAAACCCATAGGCGAAACAAACCGTCAGCAGGGTTGCGACCGCTTCCGGCTGTTCCGCGCGCGCGGCGCGCAGGGAACGCGCGATCTGGTTCTGGAAAACCCGTTGTTCACCGGCCGCCCAGGCAGCAAGATGGTCGAACCCGCCGCTGCCCCAGAACCACAACAGCAAGGCACAGGCCAGCGCGACCGGAATGATCAGGAATTTGGACATGAAACGCGGATCTCGGTCGCAAAGCTTTCCCCGACAAGGGGGATATCATTTTCTTCAAGGTCGACATCTGCATCCAATGTCAGCAGAAAGGCCTGCATCTGCGCCAGTTGTCCATCGATATCGGGTTCCCGGCGATCGATCTGGCAGCCATCCGGCCCGGAAATCGTCACCGGGCGCGTGACCTCGTAAGCCGTGTAGAAGGTTTCATCGAAAGGTTTGGCGGACAGGTCAGCCGCCGATACGCCGCCAGATTCGACCTCGCGCAAATGAGTTGTCACGATACGCCCGTCTTCGGTGGTCGCGGACGGCTCTGACGGCCCCGTCAATGAAACCGGCGTTCCACCTGCGGTGACGACAAGATCGCCGTTGTAGCCTGCGACCCATTGCATGTCGAAACCGGTCAGAACTTTCTGCTCGGCCTCGGACAGCACGCCGTCTGCATCCTGATCGAGTTTCAGGTCTTCCAGAACCAGAAGGGAATAGAATTCGTCATAGACCCAGGTCACGCGGACATGAGTCAATTGGCCTGTCTCATCGACAATGAACTCCAGCCCGGTATCGATATAGACATGCGGGTGCGGAATTGCCGAAACCGGCAGGCAACAGGTTAACAATGTAATCAGCCAGCGCATGGCCAGAACATAGGGGCCGAAGGCCGCTGCGGCAATGCACTTCCAACACGGATCGAAACATCCGAAGGGTATGCGCTAGCGCGGTGGAAGCAGAACGAGTGTCTGCAACGCCGTACCCACTGGCCCCTGCGTGTCATACAGGATCGCTTGCGACATTCCGATTCCGTTCGGCTTCCAGTGCGAGACCGACTCGGCCGCCAACCAGTCCGAAACAGGTTCGCGGTGGATGTGCAGCGTCAGGTCCGTGTTCATAAACCCCATGCCCGAAGGTTGCACGTTGCACGAGATACCGTTGCCGCAATCGGCCAGCGGACACAGCGACTGAACAGGCGAAGGCTGTTCAGTGCCAAGCAAATGCGGCGTTCGCAACCAGATCGTCTTGGGACCAAGGCCCTGATTGCCGCCTTTTGGATAGGCCACGTCCACGGCCTGCGCAAAACAGTGCAGGTCATGCCGCAACTCCATCAAGGGAAAATCCCCGGTCACGAGATCATGAAATGCAGGTGCGTGAACCTCAGCCGTGGGAACCTCGCCCAGATCCTTGCGCACAAGATGCATTGTTGTTGCCGTTGCGCACAGCGTGTTGTCCAGATCGTGCACCGTGACCCGTGTTGTCGCCAATGTGCGTGTGTGCCGGGTGGTCTCGGCGGCAACCCGCAATCCCGCCAGCGGCAATGGCCGGATCAGGTCCACCGTCAGCCGGGTCAGCATCTTTTCGGGGCCTGTTTCAGCCTCGGCCGCGCGGACGATCAGGCCGGCAACGGGGCCGGCATGACAATGATCGGCGGACCACGGTCCGCGCGCCGGGTCGTTGCCGACAAACACGCCATCCGGGTCAAGGTCAAAGAAAGCCTTTTGGCTGGGCATGGCAGTCATCGGTGTCGGATCCCACGGGTCATTTGTTGATCATGTTTCCGCGATCCGACGACGGACCGGGCTTTACCTTTGGACCGAGAATGACTTAGCTGCCCGAAAGATGTCCAGTTGGGTGACGGAACGTCATTCGTTCAAATCGAAACACATGGGGGTGCGAAATGGCATTGTTGGTTGAAACCGGATTGTCCGACTGGATCAGCGATGATGATATTGCGCGCGAAATCCGGCGACACCATCCGGACGCGGACGTGCGCACCCCGGATACGATTGGCGATGCCGCAGACATCACGATGATCGCGCTTGTCGGCCTGCGCCAGGATCAGCCGAAGCGCTATCCGAATTTGAAACTCGTGCAGAAACTCGGCGCCGGGGTTGAGACAATCGTCAGCAATCTTGGCCTGCCCGATCATGTCCGCATCACCCGCCTGAAACCGGATGCACCGGCGCAGGGCATAGCCGAATGGTTTCTGGCGTATGTGTTGCGCCGGCAGCGGCACATGGCAATCTATGAAGCCGCCCAGCGCCGAGCCGAATGGACGCCGCGCGCGCCCGGCTTCAGCCCTGATACGGTGGTCGGGGTATTGGGGCTGGGCCATATCGGTGCGCGAACCGCCCGGATGCTGCGCGATGTCGGGTTCCAGGTCATGGGATGGAGCCGTTCACCCAAGCAGATTGAGGGCGTGACCTGCCTGCACGGCGAGAACACGCTGCCCGACCTGCTGGGCCAGTGCGATCATGTCTGTGCCATTCTGCCATCGACACCTCAGACAATCGGATTGTTCGATGCCGCGCTTCTGGATGCGATGAAGCCCGGAAGCCAGTTGCTGAATGCCGGGCGCGGTGATCTCATCGACGAAGCCGCGCTGATGGCGGCGCTGGATCGCGGTACACCGGGTCATGCAGTTCTGGACGTCACCTCGCAAGAACCCCTGCCTTCGGACAACCCGTTATGGCGGCATCCCCAAGTGACGATCACCCCGCATGTGTCGGGCTGGCATCTGGGCAACGCATTGTCCGATGTGGCCGAGAATTTCCGGCGCCTGACCAGCGGTCAGCCTCTGCTGCACGAAGTCGACAGGGCGCGCGGTTACTGATCTGCCGCAAAATGGTCAGGGCGTCAGAATCCAGTTGCCGCTGGCGTCCTTGCATCTGCGTGTTCTGACCTCACGGGAACTCTCCGCGCCTTCGGGCTGAATGAAATGCTGCAGATGAACGCAGTTGCCGCGAACATCCCGGACCCGGATCGTTCCCTTTGATCCCGTGGCGTCATTGACCCAGCTGCGTTCATCTCCGGCCCGCGCGCTGCCGGTCAGCAACTGGTCCGCCGTGGCATTTACCACTTCAAAATCCGCAGGGGTCAGCCCCATCTCCGATATGATGCGGGACAGCGGTTTGGCGTCTGCGGCAACGCCCAGACCAAAACTCATGACCGCTGCGAAGGTTGCCAATTTCCAGGGCTTCATATTCGCCTCACCGTTCTGAAATAGATTTAGTCCCAAGACTATACTCGCGCTGGTCCGTGGCCAAGCCCCCCACGGCGCGCACCTTCAAATTATCCCGAACAAACCTATCGCAACACAGGCGCTAGGACCGCCGGATTATTGCCAGCATAGTGCGACCGATACGAACCAGAGGCATTCGATGGCACACCCGACTTATTACGCCCCATCCGGCGGGCATCCCGGCCAGGACCAGATCCTGACAGACCGCGCCATGTTCACCGACGCATACGCGGTGATCCCCAAAGGCACCATGCGCGACATCGTCACCAGTTACCTGCCATTCTGGGAGGGCACGCGTCTGTGGGTGCTCTCGCGCCCGCTGAGCGGATTTGCCGAGACCTTTTCGCAGTACATTATGGAGGTTCAGCCCGGCGGCGGATCAGATCGCCCAGAAACCGACGCGCAGGCCCAGGGAGTGATCTTTGTGGTCGAGGGCACGGTCACACTGACCCTTGGCGGCGAAGTTCATGTCCTTGAAACCGGTGGCTACGCCTACATCCCGCCGGGTTCGGACTGGACGCTGCACAACCGCGCAGATGAAGTGACAAGATTCCACTGGGTCCGCAAGGCTTACGAGGCCGTCCCCGGCCTGCCCGTGCCCGATCCAATCATCACCAATGAACGCGACGTGGTCCCCATCGAAATGCCCGGCACCGAAGGGCGCTGGTCGACGACCCGCTTTGCCGATCCGCAGGATGTGCGTCACGACATGCATGTCAACATCGTCAACTTCAAACCCGGCGGCGTGATCCCCTTTGCCGAAACCCACGTGATGGAGCACGGGCTTTACGTGTTGGAGGGCAAGGCCGTCTACAGGCTCAACCAGGACTGGGTCGAGGTCGAGGCCGGAGATTACATGTGGCTGCGCGCCTTCTGCCCGCAAGCCTGTTACGCAGGCGGCCCGGGGCGGTTCCGCTATCTGCTTTACAAGGACGTAAACCGTCACATGCCGCTGAACCTGTCGCGGCGTTAAACGGGTAGAATGGTCATTTACCTGTCAGGGGTTCACAGAAGCGTCTGAATCTGGTGAAATATCCTCGGGTTATAGTACTGGAGATTGCACCATGTTATTTCGCGGAACGATGTTTGCGCTTGCGGCCGTTATCGGCCTGACGGCGTTCGATGCCGCACCTGTTGCGGCCAGGGAAGAAACCAAATCCGTATTTGTCATGAGCCGTACATGGGCTGTGACGCAGGTTTCAGACGCTCCGGTCATTTACCGCGCCACACGGGACGACAACAATCTGAACCCCTTTGGTCCGCCGCCGCGCCTGCGGACGATACAAGCCATAGCGGCGATCCAGCAGGCAACGGGTTGCAAGGTTATACGCTCAAGCATGTATCAGAACATCTCGGGCCAGTTTTTCTCGCAGGTCTCCTGCGGTTAGAACGGTATCGAAACGGGCATTGAGATCGCCCGGTCAGCCTGCCATAGCTTGCCCATGAAACTCGCGATCAACGGATTCGGCCGTATCGGCCGCACAATTCTGCGGCAGGTTCTGGCCCTGCCGGAAGACAGCAATGTCGAGCTGGTGCTGATCAACGATATCGCCCCGCTTGAGACCTGCGCCTATCTGTTCAAATACGACAGCACCTTTGGCGCTTACGCCGGAACGGTCCTGGCTGAGGGTGACACCCTGATCGTGGACGGGCACCGGGTTCCGATGACCCACAGCGAGGATCTGACCCGTGTGGATCTATCCGGGGTCGATGTCCTGCTGGACTGCACAGGTATCGCACGCACGTCCGATGTGGCCAGCCGAGGATTGACTGCCGGTGCCAGCAAGGTGCTGATCTCGGGCCCCTCGCCTGCGACCGAAGTCACCATCGTACTGGGCGCAAACGAAGACCAGCTGGGCAATGCCCGGATCGTTTCGAACGCATCCTGTACCACCAACGGGTTGGCTCCGCTGGTGCGGGTATTGGACGGGATCGGCGGCATCACCGCGGCCCATATGACAACGATCCATTGCTACACAAACAGCCAGCCGATGGTGGACGCGCCGCGCGGCGATCTTGCGCGCTCGCGTGCGGGTGCGCTGTCCATGGTTCCAACCACAACCAGTGCCACGCATCTGATTGACGAAGTCATGCCTCATCTGGCCGGTCGCATCTCGGGCGCCGCGGTGCGCGTACCCACCGCCAGCGTTTCGGCCGTAGACCTGATCGTGACCCTGGAAAACGAGATGAGCCCCGAGGTGTTTGACGCAAAGCTGCGCGCAGCGGCCGAAAACTCGCCTGTTCTGGGCTGGACGGACCTGCCTCTGGTCTCATCCGATCTGCGCACGCGACCCGAGTCGCTTGTGATCGCGGGCCCCGAAACTCGCATGGTGGGAAACAGGCAGGTCAGGGTGTTTGGCTGGTATGACAATGAATGGGGCTTTTCGGCCCGAATGCTGGATGTCGCGCGCCTGATGGCGGCAAGCTGAAGTCGACGCAGCCCGCCAAACGGCGGGCTGCGATTCACGGATCAGTCGTGGGGCAAGCTGCCCGAGCCATGCCCGGCCATTCCGCCTGACACTTCTTCGGTGGCCTCATCCGCCAGTTCTTCGGGCAGGATCAGATTCAGCACAATTGCGATGACCGCAGCAGGCAAAAGCCCACTTTTCATCAAGATGCCCAAAGTTTCCGGCAAGTGCTGGACCGCATCCGGTTCCAGTTGCAGCCCAAACCCGATGGACAACGAGATGGCAAAGATCACCATATTGCGCCGGTTCCAGTCCACATCGGACAACATGGATATACCGGCGGCGACAACCATCCCGAACATGACGATCACACCGCCGCCCAGCACTTCGATCGGAACGGTGCGGATGATGGCCCCGACTTTGGGGACCAGCCCGCACAGGATCAGAAACAGCGCACCAATGGTCACGACATTGCGGCTCATGACACCGGTCATGGCGATCAGGCCGACATTCTGGCTGAACGACGTGTTGGGCAACCCGCCGAACACACCGGCAACCGCCGAGCCAAAACCATCCGCATAGGTTGCACCGGCAATCTCCTTGTCGGTGGCTTCACGTCCGGCACCGCCCTTGGTCACACCGGACACATCGCCCACGGTTTCGATGGCCGAAACAAAGGCCATCAGACAGAACCCGATCACGGCAGCGAACGAAAACTCGAACCCGTATTTGAACGGCATCGGCAATGCGAAGGCCGAGGCGCGGCTCCAGCTTGAACCGATTGCCTCAAATGTCACCATGCCAACCATCAGCGCGTATACGTAGCCGGCAGCCAGACCGATCAGCACCGCCGAAACCGACAGCATCCCGAGTGTAAAGAACTTGAGCGCAAGGGTCACGAAGATCACGACCAGAGCCGCCGACCAGTTCAGGGCCGAGCCGTACTCCGGCGTGCCAATCGCCGGAACGCCGCCAGCCGCGTATTGAATACCTACCTTGACCAGCGCCAGACCTATCATGGTTACGACCAGCCCGGTCACCAGAGGCGGCAGCGCAAACCGGATCTTACCGATCACCGCCCCGAGGCTGGCGTGAAACAGGCCACCGATCAGAACGCCGCCGAACAGGGCAGCCAGCCCATCGACGCCCTTACCGGCCACAAGCGGGATCATGATGGGCAGAAAGGCAAAGCTTGTTCCCTGAACGATGGGCAAGGCCGCCCCGACCGGACCAAGTGTCACCGTCTGCAGCAGGGTAGCGACCCCGGCAAACAGCATGGACATCTGGATCAGATAAAGTAGCTCCGGGAAATCGGGCGAATTTGATCCAAATCCGAATCCCGCCGCGCCCGCGACGATGATCGCGGGCGTCACATTGGACACGAACATCGCCAGAACGTGCTGTATCCCAAGGGGAACCGCCTTGTGTAATGCGGGTGTATAGTTCGGATCCCGAAGCTGTTCGGGCGTACCGATCGAAGTGTCGGCCATGAGTACTGTCCTCCCTGTCAGATTTCATGGGGGTCTTACCGCTTATCCTGCGGCTTCAACTGGCTACGGCACGACCTGATAGGGCGTGTCGAACCAGAATTCTTCAAGATTTGCGCCTGCGCCGATCCTGTCGACGACGGCAAACAGGCCGGGGGCGTGGAGCGGCGTCAGGACCCCGTGCCAGGTGCCGCGATGGTAATTCACCGCCTGCCCCGGCCGGGTCACAAAAGCCAGCGGTCGCCCGGGCTTGCCATCGGCGTCCGGCGCGACGATCACTAGAAAGGGCTGGTGGGTCATCGGGATAAAGGCCTGGCTGCCCTCGGGGTGCCGTTCGACCATGTCGAGCTTATAGGGCAGTGCCCGTGGGTTGGCGTTGAACAGGCTGATCCCGGCGCGCCCGTCGGCAAAATCCAGAGCCGCCCGGTCGTGATACCGGCCGCATTGGCCCTGATTTATGATCTTGTCCGGCTCACCCGCAACGTCGATCACATCGCCGTATGGGGCAAACGCATCAGCGGTCAGCGGCTGAAGGCCGATCCGATTGCTCATGACGGCAACACATCCCGCAGGCGGAATTCGGCGATCCGTTCGACTTGTCGACAGGCTTCCGCAAATTCAGTGTCCCGGTCCTGCCCGATCCGCCGTTTGAACGCTTCCAGAATCGATGCCTTGTCGTGATCCCGAACCGCGATGATGAACGGAAATCCGAATTTGTCCGTGTAGGTCTGATTCAGATCCGTGAAAGTCGCGCGTTCATCGTTGGTCAACGCATCCAGCCCGGCCGAGGCCTGCTCGGACGTGCTTTCCTGGGTCAGACGTTTAGCCTGCGCAAGCTTGCCCGCGAGATCGGGATGCGCTGTCAGCACGCCAAGCCTTTCCGTTTCAGTGGCCGAGCGAAACATGCGGGCCAGGGCATTGTGCAGGCCGCCCGCCGTGTCATGCGCCGGACCCAGTTCCAGATCAAAGGCGCGCTCGGCGATCCAGGCTGAGTGTTCGAAAATGCCGCCATAGCTGGCCACAAAGTCCTCCCGGCTCAACTCGGTCGGCCTTGCGCGCGGTATGGGTGGGTAATGCGCGGCCCAGTGTTCTGCGATCTGCAGGCGCGTGGCGAACCACACATCCGAAAACCCGCGCGCGTAATCCAGGAACCGTTTAAGGGCCATCACCCGACCCGGACGCCCGATCAACCGGCAATGCAGGCCAATCGACAGCATTTTTGGCACCCCGGCCCCGCCTTCGGCATAAAGCGCATCAAAGCTGTCCTTGAGGTAGGAGAAGAACTGATCGCCTGAATTGAACCCTTGCGGCGTTGCAAAGCGCATATCGTTGCAGTCCAGAGTGTAAGGCACGATCAACTGATGCCGATCACCGAACCGAACCCAGTACGGCAGGTCATCGGCATAGGTATCCGCGACATAGGCCATCCCGCCTTCTTCTGCCGCCAGCCTTACTGTGTTTTCCGAGCACCGACCGGTGTACCAGCCGCGCGGGCGCTCACCCACGACTTCGGTATGCAGGCGCACGGCTTCGGCAATCTGGGCCCGTTCCTCGGCCTCGGGCATGTCCTTGTGTTCCACCCACTTCAATCCGTGGCTCGCAATCTCCCACCCTGCCGACTTCATCGCGGCCACCTGATCGGGTGAGCGGGCCAGTGCGGTAGCGACCCCATAAACCGTGATCGGCAAATCTTTCATCAATCGGTGCAGGCGCCAGAACCCGGCCCGTGATCCGTATTCATAGATCGATTCCATGTTCCAGTGACGCTGCCCTGGCCATTGCGCAGCGCCGACGATTTCGGACAGGAAGGCCTCGGACGCGCTGTCGCCGTGCAATACGCAGTTCTCGCCGCCCTCTTCGTAGTTGAGCACGATCTGCACCGCGATCCTTGCACCACCGGGCCAATTGGCATTGGGCGGGGTGGCTCCGTATCCGATCATATCGCGGGGGTAACGAGGGGGCTGCATGTCGTCTTCCGTTCCGGGTTTAACTTCCTGATTAATGCAATAGCCTAAAAATTCGTATCCGATTATCAAATCAATCCGAACGCTGTTTCCGGTTGTTTCGGCATTTCCACCATTTTGATGTTTGCGCCACACTGTGGCAAACCCGATGAAACAGTCAAAGGAGATCACTGTGGCAGGCTACCTGACAACCCATGTTCTGGACACGGCGCGCGGGTGCCCGGCGGAAGGTCTGAAAATCGCACTGTATCAGGTGTCGGGAAACTCCCATCGCAAACTGGTCGAGATGGAGACAAATTCCGACGGGCGCACCAACAGCCCCATCCTGCCGCAGGAAGACTTTGAAACCGGAACTTACGAGCTGATCTTTTTTGCCGGTGACTACCTGCGCGCAACCGGGCAGGCAGCAGAGGATCCGCTGTTTCTGGATCAGGTTCCCATTCGGTTCGGCATGTCCGATGCCGAGGCACATTATCACGTACCGCTGCTGCTTTCTCCTTACGGGTATTCGACCTACCGGGGCAGCTGACGGCTTTCCGCACGCCTCCTGCCGGTCGCCGACCCTTTCAGTGTCCTCTTCGGTTGGGCTGGGCACTGTTCCCGCCTTGATAAAGGTTGCAACCGCGCCGCGGCCTTGCCGCGGCGCCGGGCACAACGCTGTGCCGCGCCTGCAAGGCGCAAACGGCGGCGGGAGCTTCGGCTCAACCCTTCGCTTGCGAGCTGCGCACGACCTTACCGATACGTGAAATCATGAAATCCATGAACAACCGCGCCTTGGGGTCCTGATGGCGGCGATGGGTATAGAGGCATGCCATCTGCACAGGCACCGGCGGCGTCTGCGTTGCAACGGCCACCAAACGGCCCGCTTTCAAATGCTCCGCCACTTCAAAGGCGGGTTTCATCGCAATCCCCTGCCCGGACAACGCCCAATCGGTCAAAACATCGCCGTCATCGCATTCGAAGCGACCTGATACAGCGTATCGCTTCGGGCCCTCGGGTGTTTCCAGCAGCCATTGGAACTCTGTCGCGCCGGGGAAACGAAGGTTCAGACATTCATGCTTGTCCGAAACCAGATCCGCACCGGTCTGCGGCATGCCCCTGCGTTCCACGTAATCCGGCGCGGCGCATAGTACCCGCTGGCAATCCGCGATCTTTCTGATCCGCAGGGTGCTGTCCTCGGGCTGGCCAATGAAAAATGCCAGATCCAGGCCTTCGGTGGTCAGATCAACCGATCTGTCCGTCAGCCGCAGGCGCACGTCAATCTCAGGGTACTCCAACAGAAAATCAGGCACATGCGGGGCCAGCAACCGGCGGCCAACCCCCAACGGCGCCGCAACGAATAGCGATCCCCTTGGCGCTTCGGTCAGATGGACAACCTGCGCCTCGGCCTCATCCACCGCATCCAGAACCGCGACCGCACCGGGATAAAAGGCGCGACCCTGTTCGGTCGGACTGAGGTTTCGCGTGGTGCGTTGAAACAGACGCACGCCCAGATGATCCTCAAGCTGGGAAATCCGGGCCGAGGTTACGGCAGGGGAGATCCGCAGGTCTCGACCCGCAGCGGACATGCTGCCCAGATCATAGACACGGACAAAGGTACGGATGTTCTCGAGATAAGACATCTTATCGATTTTTTTGATACAGTTTGACAATATACGGGAATACCGAAGAAAATCCCTTTTGCCTAGTGTGACGGCAAGCAATCGGAGACTTCTTGCATGTATGACCTCGCCGTGTTCTGGGACTGGATAGCCTTTGCTGTGCGCTGGCTGCACGTGATCACTGCCATCGCGTGGATCGGATCATCCTTTTATTTCATAGCGTTGGATCTTGGGCTGAACCGCGACATCCCCGGCCCCGCCGATGGCGAGGAATGGCAGGTGCATGGCGGTGGCTTCTACCACATTCAGAAATACCTGGTCGCGCCCGAGCGGATGCCGGACCACCTGACCTGGTTCAAATGGGAAAGCTATGCGACCTGGCTCAGCGGGGCGGCGCTTCTGATGATCGTCTATTGGGTCGGCGGCGAGTTGTATCTGATCGACGCGCAAAAGGCCGATCTGGCGCTGTGGCAGGGGATTCTGATCTCGGCCGCCTCGCTGACCGTGGGCTGGCTGGCCTATGACTACCTGTGCAAATCCGGTCTTGGCGAACGCCCCACCCTTTTGATGGTGCTGCTGTTCGTGCTGCTGGTGGCAATGGGTTGGGGGTACAACCAGATCTTCACCGGCCGTGCAATGATGCTGCATCTGGGGGCCTTCACAGCCACTATCATGACGGCGAACGTGTTCTTCATAATCATGCCCAACCAGCGCATCGTAGTGGATGACCTGAAGAACGGGCGCACACCGGACCCGAAATACGGCAAAATCGCCAAGCTGCGGTCCACGCACAACAACTACCTGACGCTGCCGGTCGTGTTCCTGATGCTGTCGAACCACTATCCACTGGCCTTTGCGACCGAATACAACTGGATCATCGCGGCGCTGGTCTTCCTGATGGGTGTCACCATCCGGCACTATTTCAACACCCGCCATGCCCGCGCCGGCAACCCGACATGGACCTGGCTGGTCACCGCCTTGCTGTTCATCGCTATCATGTGGCTGTCCACCGCGCCGATGTACAAACCGCTGGAAGAGGCCGAAGCGCAGCCGCTGACGCCTTATGAACAAAAATTCGCCGCGGCAGACGGGTTCGAAGAGGCGCATGACATCGTGCTGGGCCGCTGCTCCATGTGCCACGCTCGCGAACCGGTCTGGGAGGGTATCCTGTGGGCACCCAAGGGCGTGCTATTGGAAACCGAAGGCGACATCGCAAGAAACGCAAAGCAGATCTATCTGCAGGCAGGCGTCAGTCATGCGATGCCGCCTGCAAATGTCACCTTCATGGAGCCCGAGGACCGCGACGCCCTGATCCGCTGGTTCCGGAATGCGGGTATTTGACCGCACAAAAGATTGCCTCAAATCGCAATTCGCACGTCATTTCCCTTTTCCTGCACCCCATCAGATGGTCTAACATGAAGTTGAACAGCCGCCGAACCGTACAAGGCGGCCAAAGTGATTTCGAGTTGGGGCAGTTGGAGCCATTTGATGCAGGGAAGAAGGCCGCGCGCCATTCTTAAGTGCTGGCTGTTTGGCGTTGTCGTGGCCATCGCGCCGACCACATTGGCGGCGCTGGAAACCACGTTGACGGCGCCCGGAGCGCCGAAAGAAGTGGTGGACCGCCTCAAGGAAAACTCTTCGGTAACAACAGCCAAATCGCGCGGGCTGGACACTCCGCTGGAAATACTGTCCGCCGCGCTTTCGGATTACCGCACCATCGTCCAGATCCTGTATGACGAAGGGTATTTCAGCCCGGTCGTCAGCATCAAACTAGATGGACAGGAAGCGGCCGATCTCAGTTCGCTGAGCGTTCCAAGCCAGATCAAGCGCGCTGTCATCACTGTGAACACGGGCCCGGTCTTTACCTTCGGAACAGCGCTTGTACAGCCGTTGGCCCCGCTGACCGTATTGCCCCAGGAATTTTCTACCGGCAAACGTGCGACAACGGGCGCGATCCAGCAGGCCACGTCCGCAGGTGTTCAGGCATGGAAAGACGCTGGGCACGCAAAGGCGGACGTTGCAGGGCAAAAGGTCGTCGCCCGGCACAAACAATCCAAGCTGGATGCCGAGATCGATCTGGCGCCCGGCCCGCGTCTGACATTCGGAAGGATGTTCATTGATGGCGACACCACCGTGCGGCACAGATCGATCGAAAAGATCGCGGGTTTTCCCACGGGCGAAGTCTACTCCCCCCAAAAAGTCCAGAAAGTCGGAACCCGTCTGCGCCGCACCGGGACGTTCAATGTTGTCTCGATCAAGGAGCGAGAAGAACCCAACCCTGATGGCTCGCTTGATTTTGATGCCACGTTCGAGGACCTGCCCCCGCGTCGTATAACACTCGGGGGCGAGCTTGCCTCACGCGATGGTCTTGATCTGACCGCGACCTGGACCCATCGAAATGTGTTCAGGCGCGCGCAGCGGCTGAGGTTCGAGGCCGCGATCCGCAACATTGGCGGGGCCGAAAATATCGATGGGCGGATTGGCCTGCGACTGGATCAGCCAGACAGGCTGGGCCCCGACGACAGCACCTTTTGGAGCGCCCTGCTGGAGCGGCGCGACACCGAAAACTACAACGTTACCGTGGCCTCAGTGGCATATGGTGCGCGGCGCACCTTCTCGGACCAGCTTTATGCCGAGGCGTCGGCGGGGTTCCAGTATTCGGATGCGGATGATGCGTACGGCTCAGGGCGCAAGTTCAGATATTTCATCCTCCCCTTCCGGTCGGAATGGGACCAGCGCGACAGCAAGGTCAGCGCCACTCGGGGGTTCTATCTGGATGCGAATGCCATGCCTTTTGCGGGTCTGTCAGAAACCGAGTCCGGCCTGCGCATTTTTCTGGACGGGCGCGGCTATACCAGTTTCGGAACCGGCGGCAGGCTGGTGCTGGCCGGCCGTGTGCAGCTGGGGTCGGTTCTGGGGCCGTCTCCGGACGGGGTGACACCGGATTTTCTGTTCTTCTCGGGCGGCGCGGGAACCGTGCGCGGGCAACCTTTTGAAAGCCTCGGCATCCCGGTGGGAACCGGTGTGGCGGGCGGCAAGTCCTTTCTCGGCCTGTCCGGAGAGGTGCGTGGCAAGGTCACCGACTCACTGTCTCTGGTTGGGTTCTACGACTACGGCACGGTCGACACGTCATCCTTCATCGGCAGCGGTGCCGAGTATCATGCCGGTGCCGGTATCGGTGCCAGATACGATCTGGGTGGGTTCGGCCCGTTGCGCGTTGATCTGGCATGGCCGGTTCAGGGCGACACCGGCAGCGGGCTGCAGTTCTATATCGGGATTGGACAGGCATTTTGATCCGGCGGCTTTCATATCCCGTTCTGATCGGCGCGGTGCTGATCACATCGCCCGTGACCGCGCAGGAAGATAGCGGCGGCAGCATGCTGGAGAATTTCCTGCAGGACACCCTGTCCGGCGACGACCAGAACGTCCGGGTCAAGGGCCTTCAGGGCGCGCTAAGTTCGCGGGCGACCATCGAAGAAATCACCGTGGCCGATGACGAAGGCGTCTGGCTGACCATCAAGGATGCAGTGCTGGACTGGAACCGGCTTGCATTGATCCGCGGCCGTTTTTCGGTCAACGCTTTGACTGCGCAGGAAATCGACATCGCCCGCGCGCCCGGGGCAACCACCAAGGACACCCCCGCGCCTTCGGCTGAAACCAAGCCGTTTCAGCTGCCTGAATTGCCCGTTGCCATCCAAATCAGTGAAATCCGGGTAGACGAGCTGTCGCTGGGCCAACCACTGATCGGGGTCGCGGCCGAGCTTGCCGTGAACGGAAATCTGTCGCTGGCAGACGGCACGCTGGATACCAAACTGGATGTCACGCGACTGGACCGGGCCGGCGACCAGATCAGCCTGTCCGCCGGGTTTGAGAACGCGAGCAGTGAAATCCGTCTGGACCTGAAAGTGGTCGAGGATTCGGGCGGGCTGATCTCGACGGCGCTGAAGATACCCGACAGCCCACCGATCGGTCTGACCGCCACCGGGTCAGGTCCCCTTACAGATTTCACAGCGGATATCGGCCTGAGCAGTGACAACCAGCAGCGTGTCGCAGGACAGGTCCGGTTGCGGTCGGCCACGGAGGCGGGTGGCGCGTCAAGTGACGGCATCGCCTTTACGACCGATCTGAAAGGCGACCTGACGCCATTTCTGGCGCAAAACATGGACACGTTCTTTGGCCCTGACACGCGTCTGTTTGTCGATGGCCGGACGCAGCCGGACGGCGCGCTGGACATTTCCGATCTCGAGTTTTCCTCGCAGGCGCTGAAGCTGAAGGGAGAGCTGCAGCTTGCCCCTGGCGGTGTACTGCAACTGGCGGCCCTTCAAGGGCGGATAACTCCACCGGATGGCGAAACTGTCGTGCTGCCAGTCTCAGGCGGTCAAACATCTATCGAAGCGGCTCAGATTTCAGCGCTTTTCGATCAGAAGAACGGCAACCTGTGGGATTTGAGCCTGACAACAAACGCTTTCAAATCGCCGCAAATCGGGTTGCAGCGGGCGCAGATCACCGGCCAGGGAACACTGGAACAAGGTGCATCCTTACAATTCGAAGGTGACATTCAGGCCGCGCTGGACGGGATCGATCTGGCGGATGCCGGGCTGAACACGGCACTCGGCGATCGCATCACACTGGACGGATTGTTCAGCTACGGTAGTGATCAGTCATTGACCCTGTCAGGGGTGGAACTGGTGGGTTCGGACTATACGCTTGGGGCGGACGCATTGATCAGCGGTTTGGCCAGCGGTCTGACGATTGACGGAACGGCGACCCTGGACGCAACGGACCTGTCCCGGTTCTCGGAACTGGCCAAGCTTGATCTGGGCGGACAGGTCTCGGCCCGGGTCGAGGTAAACGGATCACCGCTGGAAGGCAGCTTTGACGGTAAGCTGAGCGTCGAGGCCCGCGATCTGTTGACCGGCCGGGACGATATCGATCCGGTGATTGCCGGCGAAACGAGCATTGTGGTGGATGCAAAGCGCGACACGGACGGCGTCACCATCCGTGACCTTACAGTTAACGGCGAAACCTTGCAGGCGGCTGCCAGCGGTGAGGTCACGACACCGGACGGGAACCTGACCATCGACGGTCAGGCCAGCGTCAACGCGCAGGATCTTTCCGTCTTTTCGGGTCTGGCAAAGCGCGAACTGAGCGGCGCAGTTCAGGCCACCCTCGACGGGCAGGGAACCGTGCAAACGCTGGAGTTTGACGGAACAGCCAGCGTAATCGGACAAGACATCACAACAGGGCTTTCGGACATCGATCCGCTTTTGACCGGTCGGACCACTATCGAGTGGGATGGCGCCCGGACCGCCGACAAAATTGATATCCGTAACGCCACGGTAAACGGCACCGCACTGAACGCGCAAGTCTCGGCGATTGTGCAGGATCCGACAGGGGATCTGTCCGTTGACGGACAGGCGCAGTTGAACGCGCCGGATCTGTCGCTGTTCTCCGGCCTAGCCAAACGCGATCTGGCGGGTTCGGTGCAGGCCGACGCCAATGGGACCGCCGCGCTGGCCAACCGGACTTTTGACATCAAGGGCGATCTGGATGCGCGCGACATCCAGACCGGTATCGAAGCGCTGGACAAACTGATTCAGGGCCGCACGACTTTGACGGTGGACGCCGAGAAAACCGAGGAAACCGTCGATATCCGGGCATTCCGTCTGCAGGGAACGGCCTTATCTGCGGAAGCATCCGGTGAACTAAACCGCGAAAACGGGGGATTGACCTTCAACGTCAGACTGGATGACCTGGCCAGGTTGGCAAGCACCCTCTCCGGTCCTTTGACCCTGACCGGAAATGTGGCACCCGACGGTTCAGGGCTGGAAGGCACCGTTAGCCTGCGAGGCCCTGACAGCTCCTATGCCAGTCTGGACGGCAATGTTGGACTGGACGGAAACGCCGATCTGGAATTTGACGCCCGGTTCAACAAAATCGAACGTTTCGTACCCGAGTTCCCGGGGACTATAGCGGCCAAGGGTACGGCAAAACGTGACAACGGCGTCTGGACCATCAGCGCCAAGGCCGATGGACCAGCCGAAATCAGCGGCGATGTCTCGGGGACATTTAGCGAGACCACCGGTCAGGCCGACCTGGCCGCGCAAGGTGGTTTGAACCTTGGCGTCGCCAATGTGTTTATCACACCCAACAAGATCGATGGTCAGGCGCGGTTTGATCTTGCTTTGAACGGCGCTCCGTCACTGGCGGCTTTAAGCGGAACGGTTACAACCTCCGGTACAGCTCTGGCCATTCCCGCGGCTGGACAGACCGTGACGGGGATCAGCGGTTCGGTCGACCTGGCGCAAAGCCGCGCTACCGTCGCGCTGAACGGCGGGATGCAGGCTGGCGGGGCCTTTACGGTCAACGGCCCAATAGACCTGACGCCACCCTTCAATGCCAACATCACGACCGTTCTCAACAGCCTAGTGCTGACTGACAGGCTGCTATATGAAACGACGCTGAACGGCCAGGTCGCCATGACCGGCGCTTTGGCGGGCAACAGCTCGGTCGCCGGGCAGATCACATTCGACGAGACCAACATCAATCTCGCTGCAGCCTCCGGCGCGGTGGGCGCGGCACCCATCCCCAACATTACGCATGTCAACGAAAGCGCGGCTGGCTTCCTGACCCGGGAACGCGCGCAGCTGGTCGTGACCGGCGACAAAGCCAAAAGCGATTCGCGGATTGCGCTGGACGTCAGCCTGCTGGCCCCCAAAGCCGTGTTTGTGCGGGGCCGCGGTGTGAACGCTGAACTTGGGGGCAGAATCAACATCGGTGGAACCACGGCATCCATCGTGCCGTCCGGTCAGATTGAGCTGATCCGTGGCAACTTCGACATTCTGGGGCGCAGGCTGGCGCTGACCAAGGGTGTCGTGACACTTCAGGGCGATCTGACACCCTATATCGAGTTCGAATCCTCAACCAGCACGTCGGACGGCACCGCCACGATTGAAATTGCGGGGCCATTGGATGCGCCTCAGGTCGACATATTTTCCGACCCTGAACGCCCTGCGGAAGAGGCCCTGGCGATATTGTTGTTCGGCAATCGCTTTTCCGAACTTTCGCCCTTTGTGATCGCGCAAATGGCGGCGTCGCTGGCGCAACTCAGTGGTGCAGGCGGGGACGCAACCAAAGGGCTGCGGGATGCGACGGGCGTGGATACGGTCGACATTGGTGCTTCGGAAGGCGGTGCGGGCCGTCTGGGCGCAGGCGCTTATCTGAGCGACAACCTCTACACTGATTTCACGGTCAACACCGAAGGCGACACCGAAGTGAACCTGAATCTGGATGTCACCGACAGTTTCACCGTGCGTGGTACGGTCGACGGGCGTGGTGAAACAGGTTTGGGCGTCTTTTTCGAACGCGACTACTAGGGCCAGGTGCGGTTCCAGAACCATCTGGACAAGTGTGTAAGTTTGTTTTGTCCTGTGCCAAAGCGCTTTTTTTCGCCTTCCTGCCTTGCTCCTTGGCGACTGCGGCGCGTTGAGGCGCAACTGACGTTGCACAGTTTTGGACAGGCATGACCGGCACAGGATGGTGTGAAACACGAAAGGGCGGCTCTGATCAGAACCGCCCTTGAATTCTTACCGCTCGCAGCGCTTATTCCGCCGCGATGGCATCCCCGATCTTTTCAACGCGAATGGCCGAGAATTTGAACTCGGGGATTTTCCCGTATGGATCAATGGCCGAGTTGGTCAGAATGTTCGCCGCCGCTTCGACATAGGCAAACGGGATGAAGACCATGTCTTCGGCGATCGCCCGGTCCGCCCGAACCATGATGTCAATCGTCCCGCGCCGGGTGGTCAGCCGGATCATTTCACCCGGTTCGATCCCCATCAGCTTGAGCGTGCGAGGGTTCATCGAACAGTTCGCTTCCGGCTCAACAGCGTCGAGAACATTAGAACGGCGGGTCATCGACCCGGTGTGCCAGTGTTCCAACTGACGGCCGGTGGTGGCGATCATCGGGTACTCGTCATCCGGCGCTTCATCCGGCGGGATGACGCTAGCCGGGGTAAACCGGGCCCGGCCATCTGCGCGCGGGAATCCGTCACCGAATACAATCGCCTGCCCCGGATCGGTCTCGCTGAGCGACGGGTAGGTGATGGTTTCGGTCTCAAGCCTATCCCACGTGATGTTGTCAAGCGACGCCATGGTCAGCTTCATTTCATTGAAGACCTGAGACACGTCCGTATAGTCCCAGTTCAGCCCGATCCGCTGCGCCAGATCGACAGTGATCTTCCAGTCTTCGCGCGCCTCACCCGGAGGTGTCACGGCAGGCCGCACCCGCTGCACCTGACGGTTGGTGTTCGACACAGTGCCGTTCTTTTCATACAGCGCCGAGGCGGGCAGGATGATGTCGGCATAGTTCGCCGTCTCGGTCAGGAAGATGTCCTGCACGATCATCAAGTCCAGCTTGGCCAGCGCGTCACGCGCGTGATTCACATCCGGGTCGGACATGGCCGGGTTTTCGCCCAGAATATACATGCCCTTGATGTTGCGCGCATAAATCTGGTCGATGATCTCGGTCACGGTCAGGCCCTTCTCGTTCGAGAAGTCGTCCGAGTTCCAGACCTCGTTGAACTTGGCGCGAATGCCATCGTCCGTCACGGTCTGGTAATCCGGCAGGAACATCGGGATCAGGCCCGCATCGGATGCACCCTGCACGTTGTTCTGACCGCGCAGCGGGTGCAGACCCGCGCCGGGTTTACCGACGTTGCCGGTCATCAGAGCCAACGAGATCAGGCAGCGAGAGTTGTCTGTGCCGTGGATGTGCTGGCTGACGCCCATGCCCCAGAAGATCAGGCCGGCCTTGGCCTGCGCAAAGGTGCGCGCGACACGGCGCAGCTGATCCGGTTCGATGCCGCAGATCGGCGACATCGCCTCGGGCGTGAACTGGCGCAGATGCTCTTTCTCGGCTTCCCAGTTCTCGGTCCAGCGGTGGATGTACTGGCTGTCATACAGTTCTTCCTCGACGATCACGTTCATGATCGCGTTCAGCATCGAGACATCAGCACCCGGACGGAACTGCAGCATTTCGTCGGCAAACTTGCGCATACCGACGCCGCGCGGGTCCATCACGATCAGCTTGCCGCCGCGCTTGGCGAACTGCTTGAAGTAAGTCGCCGCAACCGGGTGGTTTTCGATCGGGTTCGAACCGATGATGATCGCCACATCCGCGTTTTCGATCTCGTTGAAGGTCGCGGTCACTGCCCCGGAACCGACGTTCTCAATCAGAGCAGCAACTGACGACGCGTGACACAGACGTGTGCAGTGGTCGACGTTGTTGTGCTTGAAACCCTGACGGATGAACTTCTGGAACAGATAGGCTTCTTCGTTGGTGCATTTGGCCGAACCAAAGCCTGCAACGCTGCGCGGGTCTTCGTCGCGAAGCACCTTCAACTTGGTGGCGGCAAGATCCATCGCCTCTTCCCAAGTCGCTTCGCGGAAATGGGTACTTAGATCGCCGGGATCGACGTTCAGGCCCTTCTCGGGGGCGTCTTCGCGGCGGATCAGCGGCTTGGTCAGACGGTGCGGGTGGTGGATGTAGTCAAAGCCGAACCGCCCTTTGACGCACAAACGGCCTTCGTTTGCCGGGCCGTTGATGCCCTCGACATACTTGACCTTACCGTCCTTGACCTTCAGCGAAACCTTGCAGCCCACGCCGCAGAACGGGCAGACGCTTTCGGTTTCGCTATCGTAGTCCTTACTGTCGCCGTGCTGGTGATCGTCCAGCACGGTCGCGGGCATCAGCGCCCCGGTTGGGCAGGCCTGAACGCATTCGCCACACGCCACACAGGTCGACGCGCCCATCGGATCGTTCTGGTCGAACACGACCTGCGCCGTATGGCCACGACCGGCCATGCCGATCACGTCATTGACCTGCACTTCGCGACAGGCCCGGACGCAGAGGTTGCAGTTGATGCAGGCATCCAGATTGACGCGCATCGCAACGTGGCTGTCATCCAGCAGCGGGATTTTATCGGCCTCTTTCGCCGGGAAACGGCTGTCGCTGACATCGGTCAGCTTGGCCATGTCCCAGAAGTGGCTCGAGGTGTCGTGTGCCTCCTCGGGCTGGTCGGCAACCAGCAGCTCCACAACCATGGCGCGCGATTTCTCGGCACGCTCCGAGTCGGTCTTAACGACCATCCCGTCCGCCGCCGGACGGATGCACGAGGCGACCAGCGTGCGCTCGCCTTCCACCTCGACCATACAGGCGCGGCAGTTGCCGTCCGGGCGATAGCCCGGCTGCGGCTTGTGGCACAGGTGCGGGATAGTGAACCCCTGCCCCTTGGCGGCTTCCCAGATGGTCCAGCCCTCGGGGACGGTGACGTCTTCGCCGTTCAGGTTGAAGGTGACGGTCTTAGTTGGGCTTGCATCAAGCATGGCTCTGTCTCCCTCAGATTTCGTCAGCGAAATGTTTCATGACAAGGCGGATCGGGTTCGGGGCCGCTTGCCCCAAGCCGCAGATGGACGCGTCGCCCATGACCTGGCACAGATCTTTGAGCAAGTCCTGATCCCACTTGTCGGCCTGCATCAGCTTCACCGCCTTTTCGCAGCCCGCCCGGCAGGGCGTGCACTGACCACAGCTTTCATCCTCGAAGAACCGCAGCATGTTCAGCGCCGCATCGCGGGCCGTGTCCTGATCGGACAGAACCACCACAGCGGCAGACCCGATGAAGGTGCCCAACGGCTGCAGGGTGTCAAAGTCGAGCGGGACGTCGTCGATACTGGAGGGGAGAAGACCTGACGACGGCCCGCCCGGTTGATACGCCTTGAACGCATGACCTTCGGCCATGCCGCCGGCGGCATCAATCACGTCAAGAATGGTCGAACCCGCAGGCAGCAGGTAAACACCGGGGTTGGTTACTCGGCCCGAGACAGAGTAGCTCCGCAAGCCCTTGCGACCATTCTTTTCAACTGAATTCAGAATCTGCGGCCCCTCACGGCAGATCTTCGAGACCCAATACAGCGTCTCGACATTGTGCACCAAGGTCGGACGGTTGAAGACCCCTACCTGCGCCACAAATGGAGGACGGTGACGCGGCAGGCCCTTTTTGCCTTCGATCGACTCGATCATCGCGGATTCTTCACCGCAGATGTATGCGCCAGCACCGCGACGCAGGTCGATGTAACCTTTTTCGACGATCCCGGCCTGTTCCAGCGCGGCAATCTCACGGGCCAGGATTTCCAGTACCGCCGGATACTCGTCGCGCATGTAGATGAAGCAGGTCTCGGCCTCGACCGCCCAGGCGGCAATCAGCATGCCCTCAAGGAAGACATGCGGCGTGCGTTCCAGATAGTAGCGGTCTTTGAACGTGCCAGGCTCGCCCTCGTCCCCGTTCACGGCCAGATAGCGTGTGCCCTCGTTCATTCGAACAAAGCCCCACTTCTTGCCGGATGGGAAGCCGGCGCCGCCAAGACCGCGCAGGCCCGAGGACAGGATGTCTTCCTGCACTTTCTCCCAGTCACCACCGTCGCGCAGCTCTTTCAGCTTGGCGTAACCGCCGTTTGCCTCATAAGCAGCGAAGGCTTCGTAGCCGGGCAGATGGGCGTGAGTGTCGCCCGCAGCAATCGCAGCCTGCACCTTTTCGGGGGTCGCATGGTCGATATGGTTGTGACCGATTTCGAGCACCGGCGCGGTATCACAACGGCCCATGCACGGCGCGCGCACCACACGCACCTCTGCCGGGTCCAGACCGTCTTCCAGCGCCTTCTGCAGCTGCTGGGCACCGGCCATTTCACAGGACAGGGAATCACAGACACGGATCGTCAGCGCAGGCGGAGGGGTCTCGCCTTCTTTCACAACATCGAAATGGGCGTAGAAGGTCGCAGTCTCATAAATCTCGGCCTGTCCGATCCGCATCTCAACCGCAAGCGCGGCGATGTGGTCGGCGCTGATATGGCCGTGTTCGTCCTGAATCAAATGCAGGAATTCGATCAGCAGGTCGCGGCGGCGCGGGCGATCGCCCAGCAGGCGATGAATCTCCGCCTGCGCCTCATCCGTGAACTGACGGCCTTTGGGCGTGTGCCGCCCTTTGCCTTTACCTGACTTCCAGACGCCCTTGGGTGCGCCTGATGGCTTGGTGTCTAATGGTGCCATGATGCCCTCCGATTGAGGCTCCGTGTCTCATCAGAATAGCATATCGTCAAATCGCCAAATTCAATCGCACGATAACGACAGTTTATCACCGTAAAGACGTCACCACGGCACGCAAAGCCTCGACCGTTGGCAATTCCGGGTCACGACTGAGGGTCGCCAGACAAATCGGTTTGCTGACAATCGGGTCGACCAAGGGCAGCACTTTGGTTCCCTTCAGATCACCCAACGCCCGAACCAGAACGCGAGGCACAACCGTAGCTGCCAGCCCCTCGCGCGCCATCACCATCGATGCGGTAAAGCCACTGGTTTCGGCGACGACGTGGGGATGCAGGCCCTGTTCGGCGAAAATCCGATCCAGAATGCGTCGGTTCTGCATCTGCGGCTCCAGGAGGCTGATCGGAAATTCAGCCACCCGAGCCCACGGAATAGGGCCGGTTTCCTCGGTCATGTGGGACGGGACCAGCAGCACATAGGTTTCTTCATACAGCGGCTGGACCTGCCGCAAGTCGGTGCCGATACTGTCGCCGTAGGTGATGCCCGCATCCAGACTGCCTTCGTCCAGCCGGTGCTGAATGGCCGAGGCCGACATGGTTTCGATCCGCGACAAAATGCGTGGATGAGCTTGCTGAAGGCGTTTGATGAGGCGTCCGGTAAAGGCAATCGCGGTAGGGATCACGCCCAGAATCAACGTGCCCGTAATCTCACCCCGCGCGGCCAGCACCTGCTGTTCCAGCGCCTTTGCGTCATCGAGGATACGCCGCGCACGGCGGACGATCATCTCGCCCTCTTCGGTCAGGCCCTGAAACCGGTTGGCCCGGCGGACAATTGAAACTCCCAGCCGATCTTCGAGATTGCGGATGCGCATGGAAAACGCGGGTTGTGAAATCCCGCATTCCTCGGCCGCCTTGGCGAAATGGCGTTGCCGCGCCAAGGCGCTGAGGAGTTGAAGGTCGCGGATTTCGATCATGCTTTAGCATTCCAACGTCGGGCAAAATGACACTCTAACCGCATTTTTCCAAAGGAAAAGCGCCGTCTCTGCCTGCGACCCGGCAATACAGAGTTCTTGCCTCGCTTGGTCAACTTACCTCTAATGAAACGAGCGTACGAACGCACGGAGCGCATAGTGACGGCAAAGGACGTTTTTCAAGAATTGTATGACGGATACGTCGATAGGTATCGATCAAATGATGCCGCCGGATGCGCGTCGTACTTTGCAGAAAACGCAGAGTTGTTTTCACCCTATGGCCCTGCAGCGATCGGGCGACAAGCCATAGAAGATATCCATTCGGAGTGGGTTGAGGAAGGCGGCGAAGACAAAGTCATCGAAATTGTGCACGCTGATATCAATGACAATGTCGGTTGGTGCCTCGCTCGTTACAGCGAAGGTACGACCGGCCAGGGTACCTCTTTGAATATCCTATATAAGCAGGCTGACGGCAGGTGGCTGATCACCCAGTGCAGCTTCTTAAACGAAGCGCTCTGAAAACTTGCCGCAGCCTGATTGATTTACGTGTTGAACAAGAAGTGCATCACATCGCCGTCCTTGACGATGTAGCCCTTGCCCTCGGCCCGCATCTTGCCTGCTTCTTTCGCACCCTGTTCGCCATTGGCAGCGATGTAGTCGTCATAGGCGATGGTCTCGGCACGGATGAAGCCTTTTTCGAAATCCCCATGGATCACGCCAGCGGCCTGCGGCGCGGCGGTGCCGGTGCGGATGGTCCAGGCGCGGGCCTCTTTCGGGCCGACGGTGAAATAGGTTTCCAGTTTCAGCAGGTCGTAACCTGCTCGGATCAGACGATCGAGACCGGGTTCTTCCAGGCCCATTTCCTCAAGGAACATCTGGGCTTCGTCCGCTTCCAGCAGGCTGATCTCTTCTTCGATCTTGGCGCTGATGATAACGTGAGCATTACCCTGAGCAGCGGCCATTTCGGCCACCTTCGCCGAGTACTCATTACCTTCGGCAGCTTCTTCTTCGGACACGTTGCAAACATAGAGCACCGGCTTGGTGGTCAGCAGTTGCAGCATCTTCCAGGCCTTGGCATCTTCGCCTGACACTTCAACCAGACGCGCGGGCTTGCCGCTTTCCAGCATCGCTTGCGCTTGGGCCAGCAAGCGGTCCTGTTGCTGTGCCTCTTTGTCACTGCCTTTCAGCTTGCGCACCAGATTGGCGCGGCGCTTTTCGATGCTTTCCAGATCGGCCAGCATCAGCTCGGTCTCAATCGTGTCCGCATCAGCTACCGGATCGACACGGCCATCCACATGGGTCACATCTCCGTCTTCGAAACAGCGCAGCACATGGGCAATGGCGTCGGTTTCCCGAATGTTGGCCAGAAACTGGTTTCCAAGCCCCTCGCCTTTCGAGGCACCTTTAACCAGACCGGCGATATCAACGAACGTCATCCGCGTCGGGATGATCTGTTTCGAGCTTGCAATCGCGGCGAGCTTGTCCAGCCGATCATCGGGCACGGCCACATCGCCCACATTGGGTTCGATCGTGCAGAACGGGAAATTCGCAGCCTGTGCAGCCGCGGTTTTGGTCAGCGCGTTGAAGAGGGTCGACTTACCCACATTCGGCAAACCCACGATTCCCATTTTAAAGCCCATGACGGTCTCCTAATGCCATTCGAGGGGTGCTTCTATGCAGGTCCGGGTCAATGCGCAAGCCAGAGCGAAAGATGGCGGCCTGATCCAAAATGCAACATCACGAAATCGTTCGACATCCGTGATCTTGCCCGCATTGAATCCTGCGCTCTAAGCTCACCATGTAAGACGTTGCAAACAACCAGATAGTGATCAACCGTTATGAAGAGTTTTGTTGCAGCCCTTGTGCTGATAATGGCCGCTCCGGCAGCGTACGCTCAAACCATCATCTTTGGCGCTGGGTATTCGGATTTCTCCGACAGCGACGCAGACGATGAAGCCGCTTTCTCGCTCGAGTACCAACACCGCCCCTTTTACGAAGCCACCCGCGTGTCCGCGACCTGGGGCAGCGCCCTGACGGTGGATACCGCTGGTGATGTTCATATCGGGATCGGGTTGATCGGGTTCTACACCTTCGCTGACCGATGGTTCGTTGAAGGCAGCGTCATGCCAGGGTACTTTTCCGAAGGCGACTCGTTGAACGATCTGGGCGGAGAGTTCCAGATCCGCAGCCTTGTTGGCCTTGGATATACGTTGAACAATGGCAACAAGCTGTCCTTCGCGATTACCCACAAATCCAACGCCAGCACCCAGGACGACAACCCGGGTGTCAACTCGGCCCTGGTCAGATATCATTACGCGTTCTGAACCATTCAGCCTTGACGGGATTGATTTCCGGGCAAAGTTTCTGCACATCAGGTTCAAACCTGAATGCAAGGACAGAAGATGACCCGTATCGACGCCAAGTTCGCCGCCCTCAAGGCCGAAGGCAGGAAGGCCTTTGTTTCCTACGTCATGGCCGGGGATCCCGATTTCGACACCTCGCTTGAGATCGTGAAAGGTCTGCCGGGCGCCGGTGTCGATGTGATCGAACTGGGCCTGCCCTTCACGGACCCGATGGCTGATGGCCCTACGATTCAGGCTGCAGGCCAGCGCGCGCTGGACGGGGGAATGACCCTGCAGCGCACTCTGGATCTGGCGCGGGCTTTCCGTGAAACAGATGATACGACCCCGATTGTCCTGATGGGATACTACAACCCGATCTACAGCCGAGGTGTCGACGACTTTCTGGCCGAGGCTAAATCCGCCGGAATCGATGGCCTGATCGTTGTAGACCTGCCCCCGGAAGAGGATGCCGAACTGTGCCTGCCCGCGCAGGCCGCCGGCCTGAACTTTATCCGGCTTGCAACGCCCACAACCGACGACAAGCGCCTGCCCCGCGTCCTTCAGAATACATCGGGCTTTGTGTATTACGTCTCGATCACCGGCATCACCGGCGCTGCCGAGGCGCAGGCCACCAATGTCGGTCCTGAGGTGGCTCGGATCAAATCGGAGACAGATCTGCCGGTTATTGTGGGCTTTGGCATCAATACACCCGAAAAGTCGAAGGCAATCGCAAGCATAGCTGATGGCGCCGTGGTCGGTTCAGCCATTGTCAGCCAGATTGCCGAGGGAAAGCCGGTCGACCAGATCCTAAGCTTCGTCCGGTCACTGGCGGACGGTGCACATTCGGCCTGATCCGCCGACAAAACTCGTCTCATGCGTCAACCGCAGCCCGCCTTTGCGAGCTGCGGTTTTTTTGCTGCCAGAGATACGTTGCAGAGCGCAAGAGAAATTGGTAAAGAAAATTAACCAAAGCTACCGGGGCCCGGAATCATGCCAGTCATTACAACGATTGAAGACCTCAGACGCATCTATGAACGCCGCGTGCCACGGATGTTCTACGACTACGCTGAAAGCGGCAGCTGGACCGAGCAGACCTTTCGCGAAAACACCTCGGATTTCGAGGACATCCGCCTGCGCCAACGGGTTGCAGTAGACATGTCCGGGCGTTCGACCGCGTCGCAGATGATCGGGCAAGACGTAGCGATGCCGGTCGCGCTGGCGCCCGTGGGGCTGACCGGCATGCAACACGCAGATGGCGAAATAAAAGCGGCCAAGGCAGCGGAAGATTTCGGCGTACCCTTCACCCTATCGACAATGTCAATCAATTCTATCGAGGATGTGGCCGAGAACACGGGCAAGCCGTTCTGGTTCCAGCTTTATACGATGAAGGATCAGGACTACATTAATCGCCTGATCCAGCGGGCCAAGGACGCCAAATGCTCGGCATTGGTGATCACACTCGACCTGCAAATCCTCGGCCAGCGGCACAAGGACCTCAAGAACGGTTTGTCCGCCCCGCCGAAATTGACGGCCAAAACAATCGCCAACCTGATGACGAAGTGGGCCTGGGGAATCGAGATGCTGGGCGCCAGCCGACGCGAGTTCGGCAATATCGCCGGACATGCGCATGGCGTTTCTGACGCATCCTCGCTGGGGGCCTGGACTGCCGAACAATTCGACCCAAGCCTAGATTGGGGCAAGGTCGAAAAGCTGATGGAGCAATGGGGCGGGAAGGTTATCCTGAAAGGTATTCTGGATGCCGAAGATGCGAAGATGGCCGCAAAGCTCGGGGCGGATGCCATTGTGGTCTCGAACCACGGCGGTCGCCAGTTGGATGGTGCGCTCAGTTCCATCCGAATGCTGCCGCAGATCATGGACGCCGTTGGCGGAGACATCGAAGTGCATATGGACAGTGGCATCCGTTCGGGTCAGGACGTTCTGAAGGCACTGGCGCTGGGGGCCAAGGGTACATATATCGGCCGCGCCTTTGTCTATGGCCTTGGGGCGATGGGTCAGAAAGGCGTAACCACGGCGCTGGACGTCATCCACAAGGAACTGGACACCACCATGGCGCTGTGCGGCGAACGCAATGTTAGCAATCTGGGGCGCCACAACCTGCTGATCCCAGAAGACTTCGGTGGTCGCTGGCAGAACTGAGAGGGCCGCTGTTGTCAGGGGCTCTGCCCCCGCCGCCCTACGGGCGTCTCCCCCGGGATATTTTTAGCCAGATGAAGACCGGATCCGTTTTTCATCTGGCCCCAAATATCCCGGAGCGCGAGGCAGAGCCTCGCAAAATGACAATCCGTCAAAAACCCCTTTCCAAACCCAATGAATCAAGCTAAGGACGCGGCTTCACGCGGGCATACAGCCTTGGAGGATGCCCGCCCTAACATTGGAGAATTATCATGGCTGGAGAGATTCCTGATCTCGTAGCTCTGGAACGGACGGGGACAGGCAAGGGCGCCGCTCGTCAGGCACGCCGCGACGGCATGGTTCCGGGCATTGTTTTTGGTGGCGACAAAGAGCCGCTGCCGATCCAGATCCCGTTCAACGTCCTGTTCAAGCGTCTGAAAGCCGGCCGGTTCAAGTCGACCCTGTGGAACCTGAAGGTTGAAGGCCACGAAGACGTCCGCGTCATCTGCCGCGACGTTCAGCGTGACGTCGTCAAAGACCTGCCGACCCACCTGGACCTGATGCGCCTGCGCCGGACCACCAAGATCGCTCTGTTCATTCCGGTTGAGTTCATCAACGAAGAAGAAGCGCCCGGCATCAAGAAGGGCGGCGTTCTGACCGTTGTTCGTCCGGAAGTCGAACTGATGTGCACCGCCGGTGAAATTCCTGAAAAGATCACCGTCGATCTGACCGGTCTGAACATCAACGACGTTGTGACGATTTCGTCGGTTGACCTGCCGGCCGGCACCAAGCCGACCATCGACCGTGACTTCGTGATCGCGAACATTTCGGCTCCGACCGGTCTGACGTCCAGCGACGATGAAGACGGCGAAGAGGGCGAAGTTGCAGCCGACGAAGTCGAAGTAATCGGCGCTGAAGAATAATTTCGGAACCTTTTGGTTCTGGATATGAAACGGGGTTCTTTCAGAGCCCCGTTTTTCTTTTGGCCGGGCGGGACTGGAAAGGCGGTGGCGAACCGTGCGATGAACCTGATACGTATTCAGGTATTGGCCCGCGACATGTAAGGACGAAATGATGAAGCTGTTTGTCGGCCTGGGGAATCCCGGTTCAAAATACTCTGGAAACCGTCACAACATCGGCTTCATGGCACTGGACCGCATCGCCGAGGATCACGGGTTTGGTCCCTGGCGTTCAAAGTTTCAGGCCGAGGTCTGCGAAGGTCGTCTCGGCACGGACAAAATTCTGCTGCTGAAACCGCAAACCTTCATGAACCGATCCGGCCAGTCCGTTGGTGAAGCGATGCGGTTTTACAAGCTCGAGTCGGTTGACGTGACCGTCTTTCATGATGAACTGGACCTGGCCCCCGGAAAGGTGCGGGTCAAGGCCGGCGGTGGTCACGCGGGGCATAACGGGCTGCGATCCATCCACGAACACATCAGTCCTGCCTATGACCGGGTACGGCTAGGGATTGGCCATCCGGGGCGCAAGGAAATGGTCTCGGCCTATGTGCTAAGCGATTTTGCCAAGGCTGACGCCAACTGGCTGGAAGACGTCCTGCGGGGCGTTTCGGACGGGGCCCAATATCTTGCCGAAGGGGAAAGCGGGAAATTCATGAATGCCGTGGCTTTGCGGACGGCGCCTGCGCGGTCGTCAAAGACACCGGAAAAGCCCACACCAAAAGCCGCGACCGACCCTGAGCCTATTCCGGCTCCGGATGACCGGTCACCGATGCAAAAGCTGTTGGACAAGTTTCGGTAAATCACCTGCTGCCGCAACGTTCGGATTGCGAAAGGTCCCGGACCTCTTTTCTATTGTGTTGATCAGGTGGAGGGGACGAATGAGAACTGTATTCAGATGGCTGTTGCGCATTGTTCTGGCGCTGGTTTTGGCGGCCGTCGTCGTTGGCCTGTGGAAACGGGAAGAGATCGAGCGGCTTCTGGCGGTCAATTCCCTGTTCTCGGAAGAGCGGATCGTTCACAATTTCTCGCACATGAGCGACGCCTTTCTGACGGTCGATCTGCCGCGCGGGAGCGGCCCGACATGGGAACTGCCCTATGGACCGGGCTTTGATCTGCCTGAGGGAACCGATCAATGGATCGGGGAGCGCGCTGTGACATCCCTGCTGGTGATGCAGAAAGGCCAGATCCGGTTCGAAGAATACTATCTGGACACCGGCCCGGACGATCGGCGGATATCGTGGTCCGTCGCCAAAAGCTATCTGTCCGCCCTGTTCGGCCTTCTGTTGGCCGAGGGGGCAATCGACTCGCTGGACGATCCTGTGGTGAAATATGCGCCCAAACTGGCCGGCAGCGCTTATGACGGCGCCACGATCCGCAATGTCCTGAACATGGCCAGCGGCGTGACATTTGACGAGGACTATCTGGATTACAACTCGGACATCAATCGGATGGGCCGTGTCGTGGCGCTGGGCGGGGAGTTGGACGACTTCGCCGCGTCCCTGAAGGACAGCTTTGCCGCGCCGGGTGACACCTGGCAATATGTATCAATCGACACGCATGTGATCGGTATGGTCATTCGCGGCGCGACCGGGCGCAGTGTTACCGAGCTGTTGACCGAAAGGATCATTCAGCCTTTGGGGCTGGAACGCGATGGGTACTACATCACGGATGGGGCCGGTGTCGCGTTTGTTCTTGGCGGGTTGAACTTTACAACACGCGACTTTGCCCGGTTCGGACAGATGATACTGCAAGACGGTTCCCGAAGCGGCGAGCAGATTGTTCCCGCCGACTGGATTACCGAGTCGACATGGCCAAGTGCCCCAACCGAAACCGGCAAGATCGGCTATGGATATCAATGGTGGATCCCCAAAAACGCGCATGAGGGCGAATTTCTGGCGCGCGGCGTCTATGGGCAATACATCTATTTCGATCGGCCGCGGGATGTCCTGATTGTCACCACCGGAGCCGATCGCAAATTCCGCGAACCCGGTGTCAGCGATCAGAATATAGAAATGTTCCGCAAGATCGCCCAAACCCTGTAGGATGCCTCTATGCAAAAACAGGACAGCATCAATGTGCTGGGGGGTGTCCTTGCCCCCTGTTCGCGTGATCCGCTGACCGGATTCTTCCGGGACGGGGCCTGCAATACCTGCCCCGAAGACCAGGGCAGCCATACGGTTTGTGCTGTTATGACAGCCGAATTCCTCGCCTATTCCAAATATGTCGGAAATGACCTGAGCACCCCACGCCCCGAATTCGATTTCGCGGGCCTCAAGCCCGGCGATAGCTGGTGTCTGTGTGCGGGTCGGTTCCTGCAGGCCCATGACGAGGGCTGCGCCCCGAGGGTTCATCTTGAGGCCACGCATCAGCGCGCATTGGACATTGTGCCGCTGGACATCCTTCAACAGCACAAAGCCGGGTCCTGACCCTTCGTCGGTCTTTAGAATCCGTTTCGGCTTATTTTTTAGAAAAAGAAGTCCCGGACGGATCCGGGACTTCAAGGATTCAATCGGTCAGAAGTTGATCTGCCACGTCAGATCGACGCTGTAGCTTTCAAATCCGCTTTCGCCGATGCCGTCGTAAAACACACCTGCCGCAAGCAGGCTGTTGTTCTGCAACCTGTAATCAAGACCCAGATCGACCCTGCCGCGTGTGGTGTCCCCGATCGGGGCGACGCCCGGCACGGTGCCGGTGCCTGATGTGCTGCTCCAGACGCCGGACAGACCGCCCGTCAGAATCATGCTGCCACGTGCGACGGAGATCGGGTGGCTGAAATCCATTCCCAACTGAACGGTCGTCAGGCTGAAATCCTGGGCCGAAATCGGATTGCCCAGACTGTCCGTATAGGCCTCGGCATCATCGCTGACATAGCTCAGATCCAGAAGCGGCATCAGGGTCAGCGCCCCGCGCTGGATTTCGCCTGTGACCCGCGACTGCACCAGCCAGCGGTCACTGTCGAATTTGTCCGAGTATGTGCCCAGAGGCGATACCTCATTGTCAGCTTTCCCGTAAAGCGCACGTCCTTCGAAATAGATCGGATGCTCGGGCAGTTTCGCCACGACATACGGACCAACAAACCACCCGGTGCCGTCAATCTCGGACGCGCCGTTTTCGGTTTCGGCATAGTCCAACTGCAGCATCGCACCGACCAACAGGTTCTGATTAACCTGATGGTGCGCCCCGAGAACCGCCAAAGCATAGCTGCTGTCAAAGTCGTCCTGCGAACTCCAGTTGCCTGTGACATTCAGCCAGATGGGCAAGGTCGGATCGCTGGCAAAGTTCAGAAACCCGGCGCCCTGAGATACGGACGCATCGAACGCTCCCGCGCCGGACTGTTGCAGAAACCGCGTCAGGTTGGGCTGGTTGGAAACCAGGCTGTTCGCGCGGGCATTCTGAAAGGCCTGAATCAAACGCTGCGTGTTTGTTGCGGCCTGCACGGTTGTAACAGTGTTCGACGCCAGATTAAGATTGCCTGCGGCGTCGGTGAAAACTCCGGCCGGAACCGAAAGCTCGATCGTACCATTGTTCTGCGGTGTCAGTGTGGCAACGTAATCGACACCCGAACCGGTCATGGTCGCGGTTGCGTTCACCACCAAAAGATCACTGGCAACAAAGTCGGTGCTGGGTTCGCTGAGGGTGATTGTCGCGGTAAAGGTGCCGTTTCCTGTCGCAGTCAGCGCCCCGACCGAAGCCGTGGGCTGGGTCGTATCCACCAGCGTCCGGGTGCTGATGATCTGCGTGTTCGTCACACCCGACAGGGCAAGTTCGTATCTGTAAAGCGGCCCACCCGGGGTTTCCTGAGCCGTGAAAATGATCCCCATGTAACCGTCGGCGGCATATGTGCTGTCTGCGCCGTCCTGGCTGAGAATGGTTGGGTTCAGCCAACCGAGGTTGGTCAATCCGGCCGGAGTGATGATCGGAGACGGCGTGATCCCGCCACCAAAGTAAATCGCACCGCCCGGTGCCTGGCCGCTGCCGCTGAGGGCGACAAATGCAGTCGTTGCGCCGGGGATGTTGGTAAATTGGACGGAACCGCCATTGGGTGACGCAATGGGTGTATTGAAGAAGGTAGCCCCACCAAAGGCCGCGCCTTCCTTGCTGCTGCCGAACAGAACGACTGAAACCAAACAGACAAGGCCAAGCAGCCTACTAAAAAAGGAGTTAACCATCCCAACCTCCAACAAACCCGATAGGGGCATAACACAAGGATATGCGCCTTATGACATGCCATTCCGAACGCGCAACTGAGTTCTGACACCGTCCGGGGCACATTATGATTAGCAACCAGAAGTTGCGAAGTGCCAGTGAGTTTATTCAAATTCAAAACGCTGTACAGATTCACCACATCTCAATTATTTCGCGTGTATCGAATTTGCCAGATGCGCCGAATCTGGCGCTTGCGGCAGGGATTATCCCGGCGCCTATTTGGCAAATAATGCTGAGGGTTGGCGGAAAAATCCTGGTAAAACACAGCAGCTTTCTAACCAGACCTTACAGGAGGGCTGTTTCGGCACTGCAAGCTAACCCGGCAAAAGCCAGACAATCCGCGCCAAAGCGCTTCATTTTCCGCAATTGCGAGACAGTGAAAGCAGTATGGCGACCGGGGCAGGTCCAATGATTCTCGGACCCACCGCCGTGCAACATCTGTCTGGCTTACGCTGACGAAATCAGAGGCTTAGATTGCCTCGCGGCCTTCGGTATCGGACATGTCAAAGTTCAGGTATTTCGCAACCGTCTGAACATCCTTGTCGCCGCGTCCGCACATGTTCATGCAGATCAGGTGATCGTTAGGCAGTTCCGGGGCAATCTTCATCACATGGGCCAGTGCGTGGCTGGGTTCGAGTGCCGGGATGATGCCTTCGGTTGCGCAGCACAGCTGGAACGCTTCCAGCGCCTCTTTGTCCGTGATCGAGACATATTGCGCACGCCCTACCTCGTGCAGCCATGAATGTTCTGGCCCGATGCCTGGGTAGTCCAGACCAGCGGAAATGGAATAGCCTTCAAGAATCTGGCCGTCGTCATCCTGCAGCAGATAGGTTCGGTTGCCATGCAAAACGCCCGGACGACCACCGGTCAGAGAAGCGCAGTGCTCCATCTTTTCGTTCACGCCTTTACCGCCCGCCTCGACGCCGATGATATTCACGGACTTGTCGTCGAGAAATGGGTAGAACAGGCCCATCGCGTTCGACCCACCACCGATGGCGGCGATGATCGTATCGGGCAGACGGCCTTCGGCCTTCATCATCTGTTCCTTGGCTTCCTTGCCGATGATCGACTGAAAATCGCGCACCATCGCCGGATACGGGTGCGGACCAGCAACCGTTCCAATGCAGTAGAACGTATCGCGCACGTTGGTCACCCAGTCGCGCAGCGCGTCGTTCATTGCATCTTTCAGTGTCCCGCGACCGGAAGTCACAGGGATCACCTCGGCCCCCAGCAGGCGCATGCGGAACACGTTCGGAGCCTGACGCTGCACGTCATGGGCCCCCATGTAGACCACGCACTTCAATCCGAACTTGGCGCAGACGGTGGCGGTGGCTACGCCGTGCTGCCCTGCCCCGGTTTCAGCGATGATCCGGGTCTTGCCCATGCGCCGCGCCAGAATGATCTGGCCCAGCACGTTGTTGATCTTATGCGCGCCGGTGTGGTTCAGCTCGTCACGCTTCAGGTAAATCTTTGCACCACCCAGATGTTCGGTCAGGCGTTCCGCGAAGTACAGCGGCGACGGGCGGCCAACATAGTTGGCCCACAGATCGTCCATCTCGGCCCAGAAGGTCGCATCGTCCTTGGCCTTCTCATATTCCTCTTCCAGCGACAGGATCAGGGGCATCAGCGTTTCGCTGACGAACCGTCCGCCGAAGATGCCGAAACGGCCCTGTTCGTCGGGCCCGGACATGAAGGAATTGAAAAGATCGTTGGCCATGGGTGTCTCCCTCGTCGTACCCGTTGTTCATAGGAGGTGGCGGCGGGATTTGCCATGGCAAAACGTATCATTCAGCCGCATGAACATGCTGAGACCAAACCCGCAGCGCCTGGTCTCTGCTTGGCACGGCAATACAGTTGAAATGATGGAACTCATGCACCTCCGCCAACCGGGAGGCCGCCTGCACAACGCGCCGATGCGGGCCGGACTGGGCGAATGTCAGCATGGCCTCGGCGTCGTGCCAGACGCTCAGCGAAAAATACAGGCCCTGATGTGGGAACAGTTCCACCCGCAGGCACAGCGGATCGTCACGGGCCTGCAAATAAGCCTGGCGCGCGCGCCAGAAGAACTCGGGCGCGTGATACCAGTTTTTCAGGGCAACTCCACCGATTGCGGCCAGCATCCATTCATACTCCTTGACAGGAGATACGCGATGGCGGCCCGATCAGATCACCGGGTGGCTTCGATAAAGGCGTTGATCAGGCCCGAATCCTTGATCCCCGGAGCACTTTCAACACCTGAGGCGACATCTACCTGCCGTGCTCCCGTCATCCGAATGGCCTCGGCCACGTTTTCCGGGTTCAAACCGCCGGCCAGCATCCATGGCTTACGCCAGTATTTGCGCCCAGCCAGCAACCGCCAGTCAAACGCCAGCCCGTTACCGCCCGGCAAGACCGCGTTCTTGGGGGCTTTGGCATCAATCAGAAGCTGGTCCGCGACGTCGCTGTAGATATCGATTGCGGCCAGATCTTCGGCATCTGCCACACCGATGACCTTCATCACCGGCAAGCCGTAACGTTCCTTGACCTCGCGCACACGCTCAGCACTTTCGCTGCCGTGCAATTGCAACATATCGAAGGGCGCCGCCTGAGTGATACTGTCCAGCAGATCGTCCGAGGGGTTCACGACCAGGGCCACCTTGGCCACGCCAACCGGCACGTCAGCCATCAACGCAGCCGCCTGTTCGGGCGTGACATACCGGGGCGACTTGGGAAAGAAGTTGAATCCCAGGTATCGTGCACCAGCATCTACGGCCGCGCGCACCTGAGCCGGGGCGGTCAGGCCGCAGATTTTCACACTAATTTCAGTAGACATGCCGCTTAGCTGGCCTCGTCCAGCAGAGCCAGCACCTCATCCTGACCTTGATTCTGCTTTTTCTTGAGCTTCTTGACCTCACGCTCAAGTTTGCGCACTTCGCCTTTGCTGGCCGTCGCGTCGCGGCGGTGCTTGTGTTCGCGCAGCCACTCCCAAAGAAAGCCTATGACCAGCCCGGCAACCACGCCCCCAAGAACAACTAGGAACAGCGGCAACGAGGTGCTGAGGTTGAAGCCAGCCAGCTCGGACAAGGCATCCGGCATAAGCTTGAGTTCAACCATTTCGCGATTGGCCAGCGAAATCGAGATCAGGGTGATCCCGAGGACCGCAAGAAAAGCATATCGAATGTAGCGCATCATAAGGTCAGGCTTTACCGTTCAAACGGTCCCTTAGCAACTTGCCTGTCTTGAAAAACGGTACACATTTTTCCTCGACCTGCACGGTCTCACCGGTTCTGGGATTGCGGCCGACGCGCGCGTCCCGCTGTTTGACAGAAAAAGCGCCAAATCCGCGCAGTTCGACCCGGTCGCCACGGGCCATAGCATCGGTCACTTCCTCGAAAACGGTATTCACGATCCGTTCAACGTCACGCTGATAAAGATGCGGGTTCTCGTCGGCGATTTTCTGAATCAATTCTGAACGGATCATAGGCATTACCCTCCCAGGCGACCGGATTACCATGTCTATTGTTTTGGACAGTATAAGAAAAAACGCTGAACGGGGGAACGCAAACTCCGCGTGCCGAGGCATCATTTTGCCATATTCTCACGCAATTTTTTGCCTGCGAGCCTGATTCCGGGCTCCAAGGAACGCCTGTTGCCCGAGTTGGGCCTGGAAATCAGAACATGTTGATTCGCAACAAAAACGGCCCCGCACTGACGTGCGGGGCCGAAATTCGACTGCTTCGAACAGCCTGAGGTTTAGTCGCCGGATTTCAGCGCCGCACCCAGGATATCGCCCAGCGATGCGCCCGAGTCGGAGGAACCGTACTGTTCCACGGCCTCTTTCTCTTCGGCAATCTCGCGTGCTTTGATCGACAGGCCCAGACGGCGAGTCTTGCTGTCGACGTTGGTGACGCGGACGTCGACCTTGTCACCGGTCGAGAAACGCTCGGGGCGCTGCTCGGCACGGTCACGCGACAGATCCGAACGGCGGATGAAGGACTTCATGCCCTCATATTCCACCTCGATGCCGCCATCTTCGATCGCGGTGACTTCAACGGTGATGACCGAGCCACGCTTCACACCGCCCACGGCTTCGGCGAACTTGTCACCGCCCAGGGCTTTGATCGACAGCGAGATACGCTCTTTTTCCACGTCAACTTCCGAAACGACGGCCGAAACCATGTCGCCTTTGCGGTAGTTCTGGATCGCATCCTCGCCACGCTCGTCCCAGGACAGGTCGCTGAGGTGAACCATGCCGTCGATGTCGCCTTCGAGGCCAATGAACAGACCGAATTCGGTGATGTTCTTGACTTCGCCTTCGACCTCGGTGCCCTCGGGGTGTGTTTCTGCAAACACTTCCCATGGGTTGCGCTGAGTCTGCTTCAGGCCCAGAGACACGCGACGCTTGGCGCCGTCGATTTCCAGAACCATGACGTCGACTTCCTGGCTGGTCGAAACGATCTTGCCGGGGTGGACGTTTTTCTTGGTCCAGGACATCTCGGACACGTGCACCAGACCTTCGACACCAGCTTCCAGCTCGACGAACGCGCCGTAGTCGGTGATGTTGGTGACGCGACCCTGATGGACCGAGCCCAGCGGGTACTTGGCAGCAACCAGATCCCACGGATCTTCCTGCAGCTGCTTCATGCCCAGGCTGATGCGGTGGGTCTCTTTGTTGATCTTGATGACCTGAACCTTGATGGTTTCGCCGATCGTCAGGATCTCGGACGGGTGGTTCACACGGCGCCATGCCATGTCGGTGACGTGCAGCAGGCCGTCAACGCCGCCCAGGTCAACAAATGCACCGTATTCGGTGATGTTCTTGACGACACCCTCGACGGTCTGACCTTCGGACAGGTTGCCGATAACCTCGGCGCGCTGTTCGGCACGCGATTCTTCCAGGATAGCGCGGCGCGAAACAACGATGTTGCCACGGCGGCGGTCCATTTTCAGAATCTGGAACGGCTGCTTCAGACCCATCAGCGGGCCAGCGTCGCGCACGGGGCGGACGTCAACCTGCGAGCCGGGCAGGAACGCAACTGCGCCACCCAGATCGACGGTGAAGCCACCTTTGACGCGACCGAAGATTGCACCTTCGACGCGCTGGTCGTCTGCATATGCTTTTTCCAGACGGTCCCATGCCTCTTCACGGCGGGCCATCTCGCGCGAGATGACGGCTTCGCCACGGGCGTTTTCTGCGGCACGCAGGTATACTTCGACCTCGTCACCAACAGCGATTTCAGGAGCTTCGCCGGGATTTGCGAATTCTTTCAGATCAACGCGGCCTTCCATTTTGTAGCCGACGTCGATGATGGCCTGACCGGCTTCAATCGCCAGAATCTTGCCTTTGACAACAGAACCCTCTTCGGGTGTGTCCATTTCGAAGCTTTCATTAAGGAGGGCTTCGAATTCCTCCATGGATGCGTTAGCCATGTGGCGTTGTTTTCCTTTACATACGTTTTTACTGGCCGAGCGGTTGTCTCCGCCGGTCTTGTTTCATGACGTCTTCGGACGTGATCCGGGGCGCATCCGATTACACAAACACAAAGGGCCGAGGTGACCCGGCCCTGCTCAGATACGTCATCCGGACGTTGACCGCCCTTGTACAGACAGCGCGCGTATAGGCGGATTTGCTGACCGGCGCAAGTGGAAAGCCCATATTTCCAAGGTAAATGGCCTATTGGGCGCGATCCTGCCGCCCCGGCTGATCGAATTTTGGCTTCCAGATCCGGGCGTCCCGCTTCAGCATTGCCCTTTCAATTGCATCCAGCCGGGTTTTCGCCGCTTCCGGATTATGGGTTCCGCCTGCACGAATCCAGATCCGCTTTGCGGAAGCCGGGCTCCACGGAAGGCAGGCGGCTGCAAGCCACTGACGCAATTCAGGCGGCAGCGCGTCATAAGCCCGCATTGGTGAACCGCCTCTTATCCTGCGATGGAGACTGGTGTTTTGATTTCGCCGCCTGTGCCTGCCCCGGCTGACACCCCCAGAGGAAGTCGCGCCCATATTTCCGCCTTTGCTTAAAAACAAATCGATATGTTATGACATTACATTTCGTGCAGAAGGACGCAACTGCGCAAATGGCCCCAAATCACTTTCCCGGAATGTCGCAATCAAACCTGCGACCAGGCCCGACCCGACGGTATGAAGTGAGGCGGAGGACCCCATGACTCAGCAAAATACGAATTTTCTTGTCATCATTTCGGACGAACATCGCAAGGATGCCATGGGTTGCGCAGGGCACCCGATCGTAAAAACTCCGCATCTGGATGCGCTGGCCGCACGGGGCACGATGTTCCGGGCCGCCTACACGCCGTCGCCAATGTGTGTCCCGACCCGCGCAGCGCTGGCCACAGGTGAATGGGTGCACCGCACCGGCAATTGGGACAGCGCCTCGCCCTACGCCGGAGACCCCCGCAGCTGGATGCGGCAGCTGCGCGACGCCGGGCGCGAAGTGGTTTCCATCGGCAAACTTCATTTTCGGTCGGCCGACGATGACAACGGGTTTTCGGAAGAAATCATTCCAATGCACGTGGTCGGCGGCGTCGGATGGCCCGTCGGTCTGCTACGGGAAAACCCACCGCCTTACGATTCAGCCGCTGAACTGGCAGGCGACGTAGGTGCCGGCAGCAGCACCTATACCGAATACGACAGGGGCGTCACAAACGCCGCCGAGGCTTGGCTGGCGGATCCCAAGCGCCGCGAGCAGCCCTGGGCCGCCTTTGTTTCGCTGGTCAGCCCGCATTACCCGCTGACCTGCCCTGAGGAATGGTACAACCTTTACGACCCCGCCTACATGGACCTGCCGGTCGGTTACGGCGAAGGCCTGCCTGACCATGAAGAGCTGCGCAATATCGCCGCCTTCTTCAACTACGAGGACTATTTTGATGAACAGAAGATGCGCGAAGCAAAGGTTGCCTATTACGGCCTGACCTCGTTCATGGATCACTGCGTCGGCCGCGTGGTTGCCGCGCTGGATGCCAGCGGACAATTGGACAATACCGTTATCCTATATGTGTCGGACCATGGCGACATGATGGGGGATCAGGGTTTCTGGACCAAGATGGTCATGTACGAAGCCAGCGCCGGTGTGCCTATGATCGCTGCCGGTCCCGGTATTCCCGCAGGCCGCACCGCTTCGACCTGCACAAACCTGACCGATATAGCCGCCACCGCCCGCGAGGTCTGTGGTGTTGCCGATGACGAAGGGAACGCCGGCCAGCCCGGCCTGTCGCTGCGTACCATCGCCAATGCGCCTGACGACCCGAACCGTACCGGTTTCAGTGAGTACCATGATGGCGGTTCAAAAACCGGCAGTTTCATGGTGCGCTGGGGCCGCTGGAAATATGTCCACTACGTTGGTCAACCACCGCAGTTATTCGATCTGGAAACCGACCCGCACGAACTGGTGAACCGCGCGGTGGATCGGGTAAACGACCCCGACGTTGCCGCCGCGCTGGCTGAGGGTGCGCGCCGCTTGCACGAAATCTGCGATCCGGAGGAGATCAACGCCCGCGCTTTTGCCGACCAGCGCCGCAAGATCGAAGCGCTGGGAGGGGAAGACGCTTGCCGCACGGCCTTCGTGTTCAACCATACGCCGACGCCGACCGAACAGGACGAGATGCGCGAGGGATCCGCGCTATAGCGTCAGATCACTTCGCTCGGCGGCTCCGATAATGGCGGTCCTCATAACACCCGAGTGAACGCAACAGGGGCAGAGTTTCGAAGCTCTGCCCCTCATAAGTCCTTCCAACCCCTCTTTCTGAGAGGCGGGGAATTTTAGAACAGCTGCAAATCCTTCGCGCCGCTTTGGATTTCGGCAAAATTGGGCATGTTGTGGATCACCGCCGGAGCAGGGACCGCACCCGGCATGGCCACTGTAGGTTTCACTGCAGCTGCCTTTCCAAAGGCTGGTCTCTCCAGTTCTCCCCGGATATCGCGCAGCAGCGTTTTGTGATCCGGCATCGTTTTGAGGATCTGTGCAAGGTGCCCCTTCGCGCCCTTCCACCACTGGAACCAAATCGGTCGGTTCAACGGTCGCAGCCGATCACGGATGCCTTCACCATAGCCCGTATCATAGACCTGCTTGCCCAAAAGAACCGTCTGATAGACCCGGTGGTCAAACAGCGTTGCAAACTCGACATCGTGCTGCATCGGAAGCCGGTGCTGCCACAATTTCAGGTTTTCGGCCAACCGATCCGGTACTTTCATCTCGGTGCGTGCATCGATCCAGTATTGGTCGTCCGTGCGGTTGCCCAGTTGGTAATGCAGACAGATGAATTCCAGAACTTCGCCATAAAGCTTGTCCATCTGCCGATTATACCTGGCGCGCAAGGACGGCTCCATGTCGCGTGTGGGCAGGTGTTCGGCGAACCAGCGTACTGCATGATCAATCATATGGATCGCGGTACTTTCCAATGGCTCAATAAAACCACCGGAAAGACCGATCGCCACACAGTTTTTGACCCAGGCGTTGCGGACGCGACCGATACGCATCGGGATCACACGTGGCGTCGCCCCCTTGCCGCTGTCCCCCAGCCATTCGAGGTATTCATCCGCCGCCTGATCATCCGTGCGGTGTGCCGACGAGAACACATAACCGGTGCCCACACGGTTATAAAGCGGCACCCGCCATGTCCACCCTGCGCCCAGTGCGGTAGACCGCGTAACGCTTTCGATCTTTTCCGGGTTGGGATGCTCGATCTGCAACGCCATGGCGCGGTCGTTTGGCAGATAATCCGAATAATCCATAAACGGCTCGCCAAGTGCCTTGTTGATGATCAACCCGCGAAAACCGGTACAATCGACGACCATCTCGACGTCATGGCGGCCTTTGCGGTCCAACATCAGGTGGCTGACATTGCCCTTTTCATCCAGCTCTACTGACTGCACTTCATCCTGTATATGCTCCACACCACGCTTGGTGCAGACCTTGGTCAGCATGCCTGCGAACTTTACGGCATCCAGATGATACGCATAGCCAAAGCGCTGCTCAAATTCCGGCTGACCCAGTTGCCGTGCGCCTTTACACAATCGGGCCAGATCATCGTGTGGCGAGATTGATTGCGTAAAGTCCCGATCCCCATTGCCAAAGCGCAGGAAATATTCGGCGGCCTCCAACCCCTCCAGCATCTGACCATGGGCAAAAGGGTTCACGTAGTCGATGCGATTGCCCTTGGTGTCCTTGTTCCAGTTGCAGAATTTCACACCCAGCTTGAACGATGCGTTGGTCTCGCGGAAAAAATCCCGCTCTGAAATGCCCGCCTGGCGGAGCGTGACGGGCATGCGCGGAACCGTGGCTTCGCCAACACCAACGGTGGCGATATTCGGGCTTTCGATCAGGCAGATACGCGGGCGATCCTTGGGTGCTGACGTGCGTGAAAGCACCATTTCCAGGATCAAGGCGGTCATCCAACCAGCCGTACCACCACCTACGATGGTGATTTTACTTAAACGATTATTCATGTATTTCTGTCCCTGTTGGCTTGGGGGATTTTTTGGCTGCCTGCCCTTTTTTGTTTTTGGGCTTGTGTGGCAGCCTTCCCTTTTCGCTGCGGGAAACTATAGCAGTTTTCCTGCTTTCAGCTAGAGCCTATGAAAATATGGCATTCAGACCCGTCCATGCGTCCGAAATCGCAACGGAAAACACTCATCGTTTTGCTCCCGGCACCACATGAAACCATGGCGCGCCAGTCGCCACGGTGCTGTACATCGTCTTCAGAACGTGGGTCCCTGCGAAACAGGGCAGTATCAGGAAAAAACCCATTTCGGGCGCGGATCAGATTTCCTCGCCCTTCTTCAAAAGCTCTTCGATCAGGGCGCGCTGCAGGTCGGTACTGTCGCCGCCTCCGAACTCTGCCGCACCACCGGTATAAAGGGTGCCGTAGGTCGCGGCGATGTTCACAGTCTGGGCCAGCCCCGAGATCAACTGGTCTTTTCTCAGTGAAGACAACGGGTGGATGAACGCAGCCCACAAAGTGCCATTGGCGATCGCGTAACGCGCATCCAGCGTACTGTCGAAATTGGCCTGCATCATGCGCCGCAGATCATCATCCGACAGCCCCTCGGCACTGCGGATCGGGACCATGGCGCGCATCCGATCGGCATGAATGTCTGTCACCACCAACATCGGATAATCCGCAACCGTCATCTGAAATCCGGGGCCCTGCGGTTGCGCTTCTGGGTCAATCGCAAAGATGATCTTGCCCAGACGCTCGTAATCCATTGCCGGCTCGGGTGCCTGCCTGTCCTGAGCCGCCAGTCCTCCGGCCAGAAAAATCAGCAATACGGCTAGTCGGATCATGGCACTTCTCCTGCAGGCTATTCCTTCACAATAGAAAGCCACCTTTTCACTGGCCAAACAAAGCTTGGTGAAGAGTATTCCCGGCAAGCCCTATCTTTGAACGATCTGCAAAATCTGACGGCCTTACTGCGATAGTTCGTACAAGAACAGCCGCCTATCTTTGTTTCAGCGGTTGGCGCACCAGCCAGCCCGAACCTGAACACGAAAGGAAATGCAATGAAAAATCTGGTACTGACCACCCTGATCGCAACCCTGCCGCTGATCGCTGCCCCGGCCTTTGCCGCCGATGAAATCAACGTTTCGAACGGCATCTCGGCAGCGGGCGCACCTTTGGCGGCCCATGGCGTCGATCTGGTCGCGCTGGTCAATGACGGCAACCCGGTAGAGGGTTTTGCAACCCATTCCGCCACCTACGACGGAGCGTCGTACTACTTCACCAGCGCCGCGAACCGCGAAGCGTTCGAGGCCAACCCGGCCGCCTATCTTCCGCAGCATGGCGGATTCTGCTCGTATGGCGTGTCCGTGGGCAAGAAGTTCGACGGCGACCCGGATCAGTATCTGGTGGCTGATGGAAAACTGTACCTGTTCCTGAACGCCGATACCCGCGCTGCGTTCCTGAAGGACGTCACCGCCACGGCAAAAACAGCTGACGACCAGTGGGCAAGCATCAAAAGCATCGCCGTCGGCGAACTGTAATCAGGCAGCCCGCGGCACTACGGTGTCGCGGGTCGCCTTTGTTTGATGACCTCTATGGCCTGTTCCAATGCAGCTTCGATACTCAGATCAGAGGTATCGAGCAGAACCGCGTCATCTGCGGGCCTCATCGGCGCCGCGCTGCGTTCCGCATCCCGCGCGTCACGCTCCCGTACATCCGCCAGGACCTGATCGCGTGTGACATCAGCCCCTTTTGCGCTGAGTTCAAGATAGCGACGCTCTGCTCGCACCTCGGCACTGGCGGTGACGAACAGTTTCACTTCCGCCGCCGGACATATCACGGTTCCGATATCGCGGCCGTCCAGCACGGCCCCTCCCGCCCGGCGGGCAAAGGTGCGCTGGAAATCCACCAACGCGGCGCGCACTTCGGGGATCACCGCAACTTTCGAGGCCGCCTGTGCAATCTCGGCCGTTCGCAGATCACCCTGAGCCAGTTCTTCAGCGGTCAACGCAAGCGCCGCCGCAACCGGGTCCACACCAACCAGCGTGTGCCTGCCCACGGCACGATACAGCAGCCCCGTGTCCAGATGCGCAAAGCCAAAATGTTCAGCGACACCTTTGGAAATCGTGCCCTTACCCGCCGCCGCAGGACCGTCTATGGCGACCGTAAAACTCATGTACGCTCGACCTTCGCCCCCAAGGCCGCCATAAGTGGTTCGAAAATCGGGAATGAGGTCGCGATTGGGCCGCCGTCATCGACAGATACCGGAGATTTCGCACCCATGCCCATGACCATAAAGGACATGGCAATGCGGTGGTCGAGAAAGCTCTCACATGTGCCGCCGCCTGGGACGTTACCGATGCCGAGGCCCTCGACCGACCACCAGTCGTCGCCCTCGTCCACTGTCACGCCATTGGCGCGCAGCCCGCGCGCCATGGCGTCGATGCGATCGCTTTCCTTGACGCGCAGTTCCTTGACGCCGCCCATCATCATGGTGCCGGTGGCATTGGCCGCTACCACAGACAGCACCGGGTATTCGTCGATCATCGAGGCCGCGCGTTCCGGTGGCACGTTGATGCCCTTCATGTTGGGTGAATATTTGGCGCGCAGATCGGCGACTGGTTCGCCGCCCTCTTCGCGCTCATTCTCATATGTCAGGTCTGCGCCCATCTCGCGCAAAGTCGTGAACAGCCCCGCACGGGTCGGGTTCAGACCGATACCCGGAACCAGTACGTCAGAACCGGGCGTGATCAGCGCCGCGCAAACCGGGAAGGCCGCGCTGGACGGATCCCGCGGAACGGCAATAACCTGCGGCTTCAACTCGGGGCGACCGGTCAGCGTGATCACGCGACCCTCGTCCGTGTCCTCAACCGTAATCTCCGCTCCGAAACCGGCCAGCATCCGTTCGGAATGGTCGCGGGTGGCTTCTTTTTCGATCACCACGGTCTTGCCCGGTGCGTTCAGACCGGCCAGCAGGACGGCCGACTTGACCTGAGCCGAGGGGACGGGAACTTCGTAGCGAACCGGCACTGCCTCGGCCGCGCCCACGATTGTCATCGGCAGACGCCCGCCGGAACGACCGACAGATTGCGTGCCAAACAGCGCCAGCGGATCGGTGACCCGCGCCATGGGACGCTTGTTCAGGCTGGCGTCGCCGGTAAAGGTCGCGGTGATAGGCGACGTCGCCATCGCCCCCATGATCAGGCGCACTCCGGTGCCCGAGTTGCCGCAGTCGATAACCTGATCGGGCTCGGCAAAGCCGCCAACCCCGACGCCATGCACGGTCCATTCGCCGCCGCCGTGATCCGTGACTTCGGCCCCAAAGGCCCGCATGGCCTTGGCGGTGTCCAGAACATCCTCGCCCTCCAGCAAACCCGAAATTCTTGTTTCGCCAACCGCCATCGCGCCCAGAATCAGCGACCGATGCGAGATCGACTTGTCGCCGGGCACCTCTGCCGTGCCGGTCAGCGGGCCGCAGGGATGCGACGTCATCGGGATGGGCGTTCCGTGTCCGGACATGGGGTCTCCTTTTGCGCTATCAGTGCTCAAGCCGATTAGCGAATTGGGGCCGGTTGGTCCAGCGGCAATGCGACCGCAAGATTGAACAGAATTTGGGGCATCAGCAAGTTTCAGGCTATTGTGGCGACATTTAGGACGCATTCGTTTTGATTCACACAAATCACTCCGAGGTCTAATCATGTCACAGCTTCGATCCATGCTTTCCAAGGGAACCGAAACCTACTTTCAGCCCGAAGACCCCTTGAAGACTGACAGTGTTCTGCAGATGCGCCTGGCCTTTCTGGTCGGGTTGGTCGCCTTCGGCCTGCCAATAATTCTTGCCAGTGGCGCAATATTTGGCGGCAGCTGTTTTCGTGACAGCATCAGCCACTTTTATTACGCCCAGTTTCTGGGGGCGATTTTTGTCGGATTACTGATATTCATCGGTGGTTTTCTGATCGCTTATACCGGTGACCACTGGCTTGAGGATCTTGGGTCCTTTATTGCCGGATTAGGTGCCTGCTTTGTTGCGGTATTCCCGACAAGCGGGTCTGGCTGCGAAGAACCGGTCAGCTTCCAGTCGCGTATTTTTGCCGATGTGAACCAAACACCGCCACCGGTCTTGTCTGACCCCGATCCCGAAGCATTTTTCACGCTGTTTTCCGGTGCTCCGCATTTGCATGCCTGGTCTGCCGGTATCTTGTTTATCTATCTGGGCCTTTATTGTCTGTTTGTTCTGCGCCGCGTGGTTCCCGAGCGTCACATCAAAAACGGTCAATTGATCGAGACAAAAAGACGGCGCAACACGTTGTATACGTTGTGCGGCATCACGATCCTGCTGTGTGTTCTGGTGCTGGGAATTATCGCGTTTTCCGGCGAAGGCGCCCAGAGAGGGTGGAAGTCCCACAATCTGACCTTCTTTGTGGAAACCATCGCGCTTTGGGCGTTCGGGCTGGCGTGGTTTGCCAAAGGCAGGGCCTTTCCCAACCTGCGGGACCCCGCGCCTTAGCGCTCAGGTTTTGCGGAACGTCAGGTAATGCGGTGTACGCCCCTCCCGCAGGGCTTTTTGTTCATACCGGGTGGAAATCCAGTCGTCCCATGGCGTACGCCAGTCCTGCGGGCGTTCCGCCAACCATTCGAAACCGGCGCGCGGAACTTCCTCGAGTGTCTGCCGCACAAAGTCCGGAATGTCGGTCGCCACGCGAAAAATCGACCCCGGCTTGAGGGTGCGCGCCAAGGGTTCCAGATGTTCAGGCGTCACGAAGCGGCGGCGGTGGTGCCGGGTTTTCGGCCACGGGTCCGGGTAAAGCAGAAAGGCGCGCGAGATGCTTGCCTCGGGCAGCACGTCGAACAAATCACGCGCATCGCCGGGATGGATGGCGAGATTCTCAACCTCGGCCCGGCGAATTTTCCCCAGCAGCATGGCAACGCCGTTAATGTAGGGCTCGGCCCCGATGATGCCGACACCGGGGTTGTTTTGGGCCTGATGAACCAGGTGTTCACCGCCGCCAAACCCGACTTCAAGCCAGACGTCCCGGCCGCCAAACAGCGCCTGCAAGTCCAGAGGGTTCCGTTCGGGGTTGGTGTCCCAGTCAACCGCACCAGGTGACAATGCTGCGAGGTCTTCATTCAGATAGGTCTTTTGGCTGGGCTTCAGGGTCTTGCCCTTGAAGCGGCCATAGAAGTTTCTGCGCGGGCGTTGCGGGGTCTCGGTGCTCATGGCGGTGCCCATACTGCCCGCGCCCGGGCATTGCAAGGGTCAGAGGGCGAAGGCCAGACCCTACACCCCCGAGGTGTCTTCAAACAAAAAAGAACGCGCCCTGATGGGCGCGTCCCCCGTTAATTTCCGGTCAGACCGCGGCTTTCAGCGCATCCACCAAGTCGGTGCGCTCCCAACTGAAACCGCCATCCGCCTCCGGCTCGCGCCCGAAATGGCCGTAGGCTGCGGTGCGTTGGTAGATCGGTTTGTTCAGTTCCAGATGCGTCCGGATACCGCGTGGCGTCAGGTCCATGACCTGCCCGACGGCATTTTCTATCGCTGCATCCTCGATCTCGCCAGTGCCGTGAGTATCGGCATAGATAGACAGGGGTTTTGAAACACCGATCGCATAGCTCAACTGGATTGTGCAGCGCTCGGCCATTCCGGCGGCAACGACGTTTTTGGCCAGATAGCGCGCGGCATAGGCTGCCGAGCGGTCGACCTTGGTCGGATCCTTGCCCGAAAACGCCCCGCCCCCATGCGGCGCGGCGCCGCCATAGGTGTCCACAATAATCTTGCGACCCGTCAGCCCCGCATCACCGTCCGGTCCGCCAATGACGAATTTACCCGTGGGGTTAACGTGCCATTCTGTGTCAGCCGACAACCAGCCTTCGGGCAGGGTTTCCCGGATGTAAGGTTCGACAATGGCGCGGATGTCGTTCGAAGACAGCGCCTCGTCCAGGTGCTGTGTCGACAATACGATGGAACTGACGCCGACCGGCTGGCCGTCGCGATAAATCACCGACAGTTGTGATTTTGCATCCGGCCCAAGCGCAGGCTCGGTGCCATTTTTGCGAACCTCCGCAAGACGACGCAGGATCGCGTGCGAGTACTGGATCGGTGCAGGCATCAGCGCAGGCGTTTCCGTGGTGGCATAACCGAACATGATCCCCTGATCACCGGCGCCTTCATCCTTGTTGCCCGACGCATCCACGCCTTGCGCGATATGCGCGGATTGTTCGTGCAGCAGGTTGGTGACTTCGACCGTTTCGTGGTGAAACTTGTCCTGCTCGTACCCGATATCCTTTACGCAGGCGCGCGCGATCTCGTCGATACGGCCCATATATTCGTGCAAACGGTCCTGATCTGAAAGACCGACCTCGCCTCCGATTACAACTCGATTGGTCGTCGCGAATGTCTCGCAGGCGACACGCGCTTCGGGTTCTTCGTTCAGAAATGCATCAAGCACAGCATCGGAGATGCGGTCGCAGACCTTGTCCGGGTGCCCTTCGGAAACAGACTCCGAAGTAAAGGTATAGTTTTGTCGGGACATGAAAGTGCTCCATTAAGATTTCCCCATCACGCCAGGAAGCCGTTGTGACAGGCATCAGGATGCATAAATCGCCCGGCCAGAAGGGTCAATCCGCATTTATGATCCGGCCCGCCTGGCAAGCAGCCAGGACACCGAAAACATGGCCAATAAAGCCAAAAGCACCGGACTATCCCCAATGCGCGAATAAAAAGTTTCCGTCAGGGGGGCCGGTAGCCGTGCATCCACGTAGCCTGCCTTCCCCAGGGGCAATGCACTTGTGATGCGCCCCAGCGGATCAATCATGGCCGATACTCCGGTGTTGGCCGATCGCATCATCGGCAGGCCCGTCTCAATCGCGCGCATCTGGGCCTGCGCCAGATGCTGGTAAGGGCCGGATCGTGTTCCGAACCACGCGTCGTTGGTGATTTGCAGCAGGTAATCCGCGCGCCCCGGGGCCGACAGGACGTCCTGAGTAAACACCGCCTCGTAACAGATAAGCGGCAACGCCCGGCCGAGCATGCCCGTATCCAACAGGGCTGGCCCGGGTCCGGAACTGAAACCGTTGCCCGTAGTCGTGGCCATGCCGTGAATTCCGAAACGAGCCATCAGATTCCCGAAAGGCACATATTCCCCGAATGGCGCAAGGTGATGCTTGTCATACAGCCCCTGCTGCTGGCCATCCTGATCCAGCAAGATCATGGAATTGTAGATACGGGCGCCATCACTGCGCTGGATACCCAGAACAACCGGGACACCCTGGGCGGCATCTGCGACGGCGTTCAGATAAGGTTGCGCCCCGCTCAGCCACGCCGGTACGGATGTTTCGGGCCAGACAATCAGATCGGGGCGCGGTTCAGCGGCAGTAAATTCTACCTGCCGCGCAAAAAACAGCGGCGTGAAATCCGGATCCCATTTCTGGTGTTGCGGTGCATTGGGCTGCACCAAACGCACGACGTGATCGGTGTCAGTCACATTGGGCCTGCTGAGCGCATATACCCCGGCCAGAATCGCAAGCCCAGCCGTCATCGCGATTGGCACTGCCTGGTACCGAGTGTCTTCGCGCTTGGTCAGGCCCGCGCCCAAAGGCAGGGTGGCAAAAAGAGTCATCGCGCCCAAGCCGTAAGGCCCGATCAGCGACAGCAGTTGCGCCACAGGTGTACCGACCCATATCTGCGCCAGCCCTGCCCAGGGAAAACCTGTGAGCACATATCCGCGTGCCAGTTCCACCAATGAAATTGCGGTCGCCAGCAAACACGCCTGCAAAATCGCCGGAGCGCCGGGGTGCCGCGAGACACGAAACGCCAAAGCCCAGAACAACGCCAGCCCGCCGGCCAGGAATACCAGCGCAAAGGGCGCCATCCAGGCGTGGCGCGCGGCGTCAACCTGAAACGGCTCGACAATCCAGGACAGCGCGTGCGCGAAATAGCCGGTGCCAAAGGCCCATCCCATCCAACAGGCGCGCGCCTTTGTTTCTGTTGTCAGAAACAAAGGCGCGATCAATATCAGGGCAACCAGAGTTGCCAGCCAATATCCGAACGGCGCCAGGCCAAACGCGGCCAGCGCCCCAAGCAACCCGGCCAGCGCCACCCTCAACAGGAAGGGCCAGCCTTTGGCAGGGTTCATGCAACCTGATCCGGCAACATGACACGCAAACGCTTGATGCGCCGGGGATCGGCGTCGATGACTTCGAACTCGGGGCCTTCGGGGTGCAGTACGACCTCTCCCCTCGTCGGGACGCGCCCGGACAACATGAAGACCAGACCGCCCAGCGTATCGATCTCTTCTTCATCGACATCTTCGTGGCTGGTCAGCGAACGTCCGATTTCGGCCTCGAAATCCTCAAGCGGGACCTTCGCCTGAACGACATAGCAGCCGGGCTTCTCCTGAACCCACAACTGACTTTCATCGGCATCATGTTCGTCGGCGATCTCACCCACAACCTGTTCGATCAAGTCTTCGATGGTCAGCAGGCCATCAACCCCACCGTATTCGTCGATCACCAGCGCCATATGGCGGCGCTCCGTCTGCATCTTTGTCAGCAGAACCCCGATCGGCATCGATGGCGGCACAAAAAGAAGCGTGCGCAGCATCGACACAAGGTCAAATTCAGCCGACCCGCCGTTGAACCCGTGGGTCAGAGCAAAATCCTTGAGGTGCACAAACCCCAAGGGCGTATCCAGGGTCCCGTCGTAAACCGGTATCCGTGACAAGCCGCTGTCACGAAACAGCTGCGCCAGTTCATCCTTGCTGATCGTTGACGGGACCGCGACGATATCCGCCGACGGGATTGCAACATCCTCGACCCGCATACGGCGAAGGTTGATCATGCCGCGGGGCTGAATCATGTCGGTGTCATGTCCGTTGGCCACGCTAGCGGTGTCGTCACTCTGCGATGTAAATGCATCCACGATCCGGGAAAAAAGTCCGGATTTATCTTTACTTTCAATGTTGCCATCCTCTGGTTGCGCGCTTTGCGCCGCCATAGAACTGCCGTCTGTATCGCCCATTATCCTGTTCCAACTGTGCGGGCCCGAGGCCCCATTCATACATTATATGGGTCATCAATACCCATTTTGCCAAGTATCTCGACCTCGACCGCCTCCATCAAAGTGGCGTCAGGGTCACGAATGTGATCATACCCCAGCAAATGCAACACACCGTGAACGATCAGATGTGTCACGTGATCGCCCATGGATTTGCCCGCCTCTGCGGCCTCACGCTCGCAGGTCTCGAAGGCTATGGCGATATCCCCCAGCACGATCTCACCCGTGAAGTCCGGACTTGGTTGCGCGGGGATTCCGCCTGGGTCCGCCGGTGAAAGATCCTCGGCGGGCCAGCTCAGCACGTTTGTCGGCACCGGCTTTCCCCGAAATTCCGAATTCAGATCGGCAATTCGGGCGTCATCACATCCCAGCAGGCTGATTTCACACTCATCGGACTCAAGCCCGCAATGGGTCAGAGCGCCAATGATCGCCCTTTGGGCCAAATGCTCCAGCCCTGACCAGCGTGCGTCTTCGACCGTTATTTCCAGGTTCATGCCTTTCACCCAATGCCTGTGCAGCGGGCGCCTAGGTCACTCTGTGTCCCGGCCCGCGTCGGCCTCATACGCTTCGATGATGGCGGCGACAAGCGGGTGGCGGACAACGTCCTTGGAAGTGAAATAGTTGAAACTGATGTTGGGAATCGACTTGAGCAGCCGTTCCGCATCTCGCAAACCCGACTGAACACCGCGCGGCAGGTCCACCTGAGACCGGTCCCCGGTGATAACCATGCGGCTGCCTTCGCCCAGTCGGGTCAAAAACATCTTCATCTGCATGGTGGTCGCGTTTTGCGCCTCGTCCAGCACTACAAAGGCATTGGCCAAGGTACGCCCCCGCATGAACGCCAGCGGTGCGATTTCGATTCGCTTTTCCTCGATCAGCTTGGCCAGTTGCTTGCCGGGCAGGAAATCATTCAGCGCGTCGTACAGAGGCTGCATGTAAGGATCGACCTTGTCCTTCATGTCGCCCGGCAGATAGCCCAGCTTTTCACCGGCCTCGACTGCGGGTCGGCTGAGGATGATCCGGTCGACCTGCCCGCCGATGAACATCGACACCCCGGCGGCAACAGCAAGGTATGTCTTGCCGGTTCCCGCTGGCCCGATTCCAAAGGCCAATTCGTTGTTGAACAACGAGCGGACATAGGCTTTTTGGGCATCAGTGCGCGGTTCGACCAGCTTTTTGCGCGTCTTGATCTCGACAGTGCCGCCTTTGAACATTTCAAGCTGATCGCCGTCGCGCGTTCCGGTCTCGGCCTCGGAATTGCCCATGCGCAATTCCCGGTCGACATCGGCCGGCATGACCTCGCGCCCGCCTTCCAACCGGGTGTACAGGGCCTGTAGCACCTCCAGGGCCTGCTTTTGCGCATCTTCATCGCCCATTACGACCAATTGATTTCCCCGGCGCACGATCTGAACAGAAAGCTTCTGTTCGATATCGGCCAGATTGCGGTCATATTCGCCGCAAAGATCAATCAACAGTCGGTTGTCGGGAAATTCAACAAGCGCCTCGTTACGGGGCATGTCATTTTGCGGTGGGTTCAGGGCACCGATGGCCAATCCGTTCTCCTGTCTTGGCGTTTCAAAATCAGCGTAGACAACAATTCTTGTCGGGCGCAAGACAGAGTTTCAAATTTTCCCCCACACATTGCAAAAGCGCCGCCGACCGTCCCGGCGCGCGTCGTGCCGCGTTTGCCGGAATGCGCCCTCAGAACCGGTAATTCAGACCGAACCGAAGCCCTTGGTACTTGGGCGTGGATTTTGTGGAAAAGCCCGAGTCGAACGTCACGTCTTTCGACTGGAACTGAACAAATTCATATTCACCGGTAATCGACCAGTTATCGGACAGGAAGTGCTCTGCCCCGACACTGACCGAGAACCCGCCGCGCTGGTCGCTTTCCTCAAAGGACTGAATGCGGGATACGGGGCCAAAGCTGTTGGAGGTGGTCACATCGCCCTGCACGTACCCGAGTGACACGAAATACAGAATATTTCCGCCCCGGTTTGTCACGCCATTACGAAACCGGACTGACAGGATATCGGAAATTTCGGAGCTGCCCGTGACGGCAACGGACCCAACTTGAGTGGAAACACTGTCTTCCAATGATCCGAAATCGTACCCGAGCTCTAACCCGTAGACATAGTTGCGCCGGCCGCTGATAGGCAGGCTGCCGCGCCACCCGCCTCGAATTCCGCCATAAGAACCGCTCAGGGTGAGATCGCCGACAGTCGTGGTGCCGGCAGGAGTTCTGAGGCCAAACCTGTCATCCCCCTCGCCCCCGTATCCGGCACTGAGCCCGAGGTAGAACGCGCTGACATCATCGCCGTACCGTTTTGCGCTGATCACTTCAGCATCAGCAACATCGCCGTTGCGATCGCTGGCGGGGCTGGAACCGGCTTGAAACACCATCAAAAGGGCCAAAGGCAATGCTGCCCAAAACCTGGGTGAAACCGAATGTGCTCGCTTTTTCACTCGTACCCTCCTTTGCGCCGAACGGACCATCGGACCAACGCATATCCGCTCCAAAAAGGCGCGTGGGAACCGCCCCAAGGAAAGACTGGGTTTCCTCGACCATAGTTCGCAACGATAAATCAAGGGTAAATTTTGGAAACAAACACCAGTTATGGTGTCTGCGCCATGGATAACAACAACCTCAGATCACTTCGCCCGCAAGCGAGTTTGCACCGGATTCGGTGATCAGCACGTCCCTCAGATCGCCCGCCATAATATCGGTGCCCGTAACGTGAACCGAATGCAGATACTCGGATTTTCCGACCATCTGGCCCGGCAAACGCCCTGGTTTTTCAAACAAAACCCGTACTTTTCTGCCGACCATGTCATCCTGGATCTCGCGCTGATGGCGGGTGATCAGCGCCTGCAGACGCTGCAGACGATCATCCGCCGCTTGCGGGTCGACCTGTTGCCGCTCGGCGGCCGGTGTGCCGGGGCGCGTCGAATACTTGAAAGAATAGGCATATCCATACCGGACCTGCTCGACCAGTTCTATGGTCTCCTGGAAATCCTGTTCGGTTTCCTCCGGAAAGCCCACGATGAAATCGCCGGACATGACGATATCCGGCCGCGCAGCGCGGATACGTTCGATCAGGCGCAGATAGCTTTCGGCGGTATGGCTGCGGTTCATGCGCTTGAGGATCCTGTCCGATCCCGACTGCACTGGCAGGTGCAGATACGGCATCAGTTTTTCGCAGGTTCCATGCGCCTCGATCAGGTCATCCGCCATGTCATTGGGGTGCGATGTGGTAAAGCGAATACGCTCCAGCCCGTCGACCTTGTTCAACTCCCAGATCAGGTCGGCAAGCGACACATCCCCGTTCGGGCCCGCACCGTGATAGGCATTGACGTTCTGTCCCAGCAGGGTGATTTCGCGCACGCCGCGGTCAACCAGATCCTGCGCCTCGCGGATGATACGGTCCGCAGGCCGGCTGACTTCGGCCCCCCGCGTGTAGGGAACAACGCAGAAGGCACAGAACTTGTCACAACCTTCCTGAACGGTCAGAAATGCAGTTGGCCCACGGCTGGCCTTTGGACGGTTCTTGAGCTTCTCGAACTTGTCCTCTTCCGGAAAATCCGTATCCAACGCCTTTTCGCCCGCGCGGGTCTTCGCCTCCATCTCGGGCAGGCGGTGATAGCTTTGCGGCCCCACAACCAGATCGACCAGAGGCTGGCGGCGCATGATCTCTTCACCCTCGGCCTGGGCCACACAGCCCGCAACGCCAATCTTGAGATCGGGTTTTTCGGCCTTCAACCCCTTGAACCGGCCCAATTCGGAATAGACCTTTTCGGCGGCTTTTTCCCGGATATGGCAGGTGTTCAGCAGGATCATATCCGCGTCATCCGGACTTTTGGTTTCGACATAGCCCTTCCCGCCCAGAGTTTCGGCCATACGCTCGCTGTCGTAGACGTTCATCTGGCAACCATAGGTCTTGATGTACAGCTTCTTGGGTTCTGACATGAAAACGGCCTTTGCATTCGCGGGATCGGCGTCGTCTATACCCATAGAACGCCGCTTGCAATGCCGACGCGATTAACCGATTTTGGCCGGCAATTCCAGCACGGCGGATCAAGACAGGCGATGCACTACAAGACCCTCGACACTTTTATGCAGTCCGGCAGCGCCGCCCTCGCCAAGGGACCCATTGCCCTGATCATCGCCGAGGACGACGTCGAACTTGACGGAACCATCCGCCACCATCTGAACCTTGGCTTCAAATCCCTGATCGCTTTGATGCCGCCGGAGTTTCAACTGGACCCGGAACTGTCCGAACGCATTCACCGGGTAGATCAGACCTGCGCGCCAAGAACCGTTGTCTTTGACGCCCTCAATCGGATCATCCAGGCCGCGCCGGGGTTGTGGCTGTACTACTGCTACAACGCCGAGTACCTGTTCTTTCCGTTTTGCGAGACCCGAAGCATCGGCGAAATGCTGACGTTCCACACCGAAGAGCGCCGCAATGCGATGCTGTGCCACGTGATCGACCTTTATGCCGAGGACCTGACCGTATATCCCAACGGTGTCGCCCCCGATCACGCCATGCTGGACCGAACCGGATACTACGCGCACGCCCGCCACGATGCTGACGGACATCCGCTTGAACGCCAACTGGACATGTCAGGTGGCCTGCGGTGGCGGTTCGAGGATCACATCCCCTACGAACGCCGCCGCATTGACAGGATTTCCTTGTTCATGGCGAAAAAGACCCTGACGCTTCTGCCGGACCACAGCTTTAACGAGGCGGAATACAACACGTATTCGTGCCCCTGGCATCATAACCTGACGGCCGCGATTTGTTCCTTCCGCGCCGCCAAGGCCCTTAAAAGCAATGCCGGTTCCACATTCGATATCCCGACCTTCCGCTGGCAGAATTCAGTGCCGTTTGAATGGACCTCGCAGCAATTGCTCGATCTGGGCCTGATGGAATCGGGACAATGGTTCTGACAAGCTTTTCGTCTGTTTGAAAATGCCGCAGTGGAAGCGCGGCATTGTGGCGATGGGGGCAGAGTCCCCTACCGCTGCAACAAGACCGGAAACCAGTCTTCGCGCAGACGTTGCCCCGGCTGCATGTCATGCCCCGGAAACGGGGGCGAAGTCCGGCCCGGGCGCTCGACATAGCGTGCGTCGTCACCGACCAGCCGCAACGAAAACGCCCGGCGGCGGCTGTCCGACTGATTGCCCCGCGCTCCATGCAGTGTGCGGTAATTGAAGGCGACCGCATCTCCCGGCTCCATCTCGAACTCGACGATCCGCATGCCTTCGGCATCCGGATCGGGCACGGGGATGTACTGGCCTTCATCCGCAAAGAACCCTTCCTCGGAAACCCATCGTGTCGGCAGGACTTCTTTTTCCCACCGGTGCGACCCGGCAACGCAGCGCAAGGTTGCCTGCTTGACCGGATCAAGTGGCGACCAGAAGCTGATCGTTTGCTGGCCATCAACAAAGTAATAGGGACCATCCTGGTGCCATGGGGTCGCCATCGAGGTGCCTGGTTCCTTGACCAGCACGTGATCATGAAACATCTGAACACTGCGCGACTGCATCAAGTCTGCAGCCACCTCGGCAGCCGGCGAGTTGCGGATCACGTCTTCAAACTGTCCGATTCGCGACCAGTTGCAGTAATCGTCAAAAAACAGTCCGGTCTCGCCCCGTTTATGGTTGTCGGACGCATACGGTCCAGGCTTGGCCATGTTTGCGGCCACCCCGTCGCGCAGAGCCTCTACGTGATCGGCAAATAGGCCTTTGATCAGGACCACGCCGTCTTCCTGAAAGGTGTCAATCATTTCCTGTGTAACAAGGGGGTGTGTCATCTCGGTCTCCGTGCGTTCCCTGCCCGATCTGCACATGAAAATTAATTCTGTTCAAATAATATCTTTCGAACTTAGAATTAAGGGTATGTTATACGTTACGCTCCGACATTATGAATATATCTGCGCAATCGGCCGCTACGGCAGCCTGTCTGCGGCGGCTCAGCAGCTCAATGTCTCGCAACCCGCGCTGTCCACCGCTCTGACGCGGGTCGAGTCGCAATTGGGGTATCCGCTTTTTGCCCGCAAGCGAGGCGCCGCGATGGCCGTCACGCCACAGGGCCGCCGGTTTATCGGCGAGGCTGAGGCGCTGCTGGACCGTGCCGCGCGGCTGGAATCGTCGGACCAGACCAACACCGGCGCGGCGACGCTGCGGATCGGGTGTTTCGTGGACCTGGCCCCTTTCCTGATGGCTCCGGCTTTGCACCTTCTTCGGAATGCCCTGCCTGACGTCGCGATCACTTATCAGGTGGACGGATTCGAGGGACTGATTTCGGGAATGATAGATGGGCGCATTGACATTGCTCTGACCTATGGGCTGAGCATGGATGCCGGTTTCTCGCGGCGCATCCTGTTCGACAACATCCCCCACGCGGTGATGCCGCCCGAGCATATTCTGACGGGCAACGACACAATTTCACTGAAGGAATTGGAATCGCACCCCCTAATCCTGTCTCAGGAGGGTTTGTCGGCGCAGCATGTTCTGGGCCTGTTCCGGCAAAACGGGTTGTCGCCCACCGTCGCGCACCGCGCGGCCTCGCTGGAAATCCAGCGCAGCCTTGCCGCCCACGGCGAGGGAATCGCAATCAGCTACGCCATCCCGCACAGCCATTTCAGCTATGACGGGCGACCGCTGACCAGCAAGCCGATATCCAACCCGGAAGCGGCAGAACCCGTGGTTCTGGCACGTCACGGAATCGGTCCGGCGGACAGCAATGTTCAAAAGGCGGAACAGGCTCTGACTGAACTCGGCGGTTGAGAGGTGTTACTGTGTTTTGCGAAGGCGGATAACAACGTCGACCGACGCGATCTCGACCCCTTCAGGCGCTTCGGGAAGACGCTGGATCACCAACTGATCCGAGGGCGCATCGCTCAGCCGGCCTTCGTCTTCCCAGAAGAAGTGCGGGTGGTCGTGCGTGTTGGTGTCAAAATAGCTTTTTGACCCGTCCACGGTGATTTCCTGCAGAACACCGGCGTCGCAAAAGGCGCGCAGCGTGTTGTACACGGTCGCCAGCGATACGGCGTCGCCATTTTTCTTCGCCGCATCAAACAGGCTTTCGGCGGTGACGTGACGGTGTTTTCCGTCGCCGACAAGCAGTTCAGCCAAAGCAACACGCTGGCGCGTCGGGCGCAATCCGGCGTCTACAAGCCAAGTCGTGGCTCTGTTCTGGCTTTGAGGTGTCATGATTTCCGATACCCGCAATTCTGGCTGACTTACATATAAGTGCTTCGCCCCCACAATTTCAAATGAAATTCATTCGCAAAGAATGGGCTGAGCGCGACATGATATGGACCACAACTCTTGCAGGCCCTTGCAAACGGGTGCTAGACGAGGCCAGATATAACGAACGGACCCCTGGCAGGAGAGGCGGCAGAATGGCCCAATTCCCGAGCAGTTTTGACAAGGATGATCTGCTGAAATGCGCCCGTGGCGAATTATTCGGCCCCGGGAACGCGCAATTACCTGCCCCACCGATGCTGATGATGGACCGGATCACCGACATTTCCGGCGATGGCGGCGCACATGGCAAAGGCCATGTGGTGGCAGAATTCGACATCAATCCTGACCTGTGGTTCTTTGACTGCCATTTCCCCGGCAACCCGATCATGCCAGGCTGTCTGGGTCTGGACGGGCTATGGCAGCTGACCGGCTTCAATTTGGGCTGGCGCGGCTGGCAGGGTCGCGGATACGCATTGGGCGTGGGTGAGGTCAAGCTGACCGGAATGGTGCGCCCCGACCGCAAGATGCTGACATATTATGTGGATTTCACCAAAGCCGTACAAACCCGCCGTCTGACCATGGGTGTGGCGGATGGCCGGGTCGAAGCCGACGGCGAAGTGATTTATCAGGTCAAGGACATGAAAGTTGCGCTGTCCGAAAGCTGAACCCGGCTGACGGACTGGTAACAAGGAACGGAATACAGGAGTACGCATATGCGTCGCGTCGTCGTCACCGGTCTGGGGGTCGTTTCCTCGATCGGCAACAATGCCGAAGAGGTTCTCGCCTCGCTCAAGGCAGGTAAATCCGGGATCGAAGCCAACGAACAGATGGTCGAACACGGATTTCGCAGCCAGATCGCCGGAACGCTCAAGATCGACGTGGCCGAGCATGTGGACAAGCGCACCCTTCGTTTCATGGGCCCTGGTGCCGCATACGCGCACATCGCCATGAGCCAGGCGATCGAAGACGCCGGCCTGACCGAAGACCAGGTCGTCAACCCGCGCACGGGTCTTGTTGCCGGCTCCGGTGGACCATCGACCAGCGCCATGCTGACAGCGCATCAGACTGTGCTGAAAAACGGTGCCACAAAGCGGATCGGCCCCTTTGCAGTGCCGAAATGCATGTGCTCGACAATTTCGGCGAACCTTGCGACAGCGTTCAAGATCAAGGGTATCAACTATTCCATCACGTCGGCCTGCTCGACGTCGCTGCATTGTATCGGCAACGCGGCGGAACAGATCATGCTGGGCAAGCAGGATGTGATGTTTGCAGGCGGCGGCGAGGAACTGGATTGGACCCTGTCCTGCCTGTTCGACGCGATGGGCGCGATGTCCTCCAAATACAACGACACCCCGGAAAAAGCCTCGCGTGCATTCGATCAGAACCGCGATGGTTTCGTGATTTCCGGCGGCGGCGGCATCGTCGTTCTGGAAGACCTGGAACACGCACTGGCACGCGGCGCCAAGATCTATGCCGAGGTCACGGGTTATGCCGCGACATCCGACGGACATGACATGGTTGCACCGTCCGGTGAAGGCGGCGAGCGTGCGATGCGCCTGGCCCTGTCCACCCTGCCCGAAGGCCGTAAGGTCGATTACATCAACGCCCACGGCACCTCGACCCCGGTAGGCGATGTGGGCGAGGTTGAGGCCGTTCGCCGTATCTTCGGTGAGGGCAGCGTACCGCCGATTTCGTCGACCAAATCGATGACGGGCCATGCGCAAGGCGCGGCCGGCGCGCTTGAGGCGATTTTCTGCCTTTTGATGCTGCAAAATGACTTTATTACTCCGTCGATCAATGTCGACACACTTTCCGACGGCATCCTGCCCGGTGAAATTGCAACTCAGGTGGTTGAAAACGCAGGCCTGGACAGCGTGATGACCAACAGCTTCGGCTTTGGCGGCACCAACGGCTCCATGATCCTGTCCAGGTATAACGGGTGACTATGATGTCGGATCTTCTCAAGGGCAAACGCGGCCTGATCATGGGCGTGGCAAATGACCGCTCGATTGCGTGGGGCATTGCCAAGGCGATGCATGAGGCCGGTGCCGAACTGGCGTTCACCTATCAGGGTGAGGCGTTCGGAAAGCGTCTGGAGCCGCTGGCACAAAGCCTCGGCAGCGATTTCATGGTAGATGCGGACGTCACCGACGACGCCTCGCTGGACCGCGCTTTTGGCGAGCTGGGTGAGCGATGGCCGACCATCGATTTCGTCGTGCACGCCATCGCCTATTCCGACAAGAACGAACTAACCGGCCGGTTTCTGAACACGACACGCGCGAACTTCAAACACTCGCTGGATGTCTCGGCCTATTCCTTTATCGAGGTCGCGCGCCGCGCATATCCGCTTATGAAGGACAATGGCGGCACCTTGCTGACCCTGACCTATCAGGGGTCTAACAAGGTTGTTCCCAACTACAACGTGATGGGTGTGGCCAAGGCGGCACTGGAATCGGCGACCCGCTACCTGGCCAATGATCTCGGCCCCGATGGTATTCGCGTCAACGCAATCTCTCCCGGGCCGATGAAAACACTGGCCGGGGCCGCAATTGGCGGCGCCCGCAAGACTTACAAGTTCTGCGATCAGAACGCGCCGATGCGATCGAACGCGACGCTTGAGGCAGTGGGCGGCACTGCGGTATATCTGGCGTCGGACGCCGGGTCCTGCACATCAGGCGAAATCATCCGTGTCGATGGCGGTTTCCATATCCTTGGAATGCCGCAGCCCGAGGCGATGTGACCATATCTTTCCCTGCCGACGCCTAGATTTGACCATCTTTCGACGGCAGGGATTGGCTTATGAGCAAGCTAGACCAGATCATCGCAAACAACGCGCGCGGACCTCAGGTCCGGCGCAAGTCGGGACTCCTGACCAATCGGGGTCGTGTCATGTTACTGACGCTGACATCCCTTCTGGTGCTGTTTGTCTTTTTGACTCAGCCACCGGTGCGTGAAGCTGTGGATCGCCTTATCGGCATGATTGCAGGCTGACGGTCTTTTCGCCTTTTCCGGTCAGTTTACCGAAACCACCTCAATCTCAAAGATCAGGTCCTGTCCCGCCAGGGGATGGTTCCCGTCAAGAGTAACAGTGGCCTCATCTGCATCGACAACGGTAACAGGCAAGGCTTGCCCGTCAGGCGTCTGCATCTGCAGCTGAGTACCAGGCTCCAGCGGAATATCATCCGGGATGCCTTCGCGCGGGATGGCCTGGCGCATCGCCGGGTTGATCGGCCCATAGGCTTCCACACAGGCGATTTCGACCCGTTTTTTGTCGCCTGCCACCAGACCCGGCATGGCCGTGTCGAGGCCGGGAATGATCTGGCCCGAGCCAACGACGAACTCAAGCGGATCGCGCCCCTCGGAACTGTCAAAGACGGATCCGTCCAGCAAGGAGCCGGTATAATGGATGCGCACTGTGTCGCCTTGTTTGATTTCAGTCATATTGAACTCCGACCGGTAAGGAATGAACCGGTCAACCTAGGGTATGACACGATAATGTAAACCCTTGCCCCTTTAACCCACGAAACTCCTGTGCCAACCTGCCGCCGAACGGCAGTGAGGGTCCGATGGTAGTTTCCACCTGTGTTTTTGATGCCTATGGTACGTTGTTCGATGTCACCGCCGCCGCAAGGCAGGCCGCAGTTGAACCGGAGTTCGAGGCGCTACAGCAGAAATGGCCCGAGCTGGCCAATTTCTGGCGCCTGAAACAGCTGCAATATACCTGGTTGCGGGCGATAACAGACGCGCATGCCGATTTTTGGGACGTGACGCAGGACGGGCTTGATTGGGCATTGGAAGCCACGGGGCTAGATGGCAATGCCGCCCTGCGACAGAGGCTACTGGATTTGTACTGGCAACTGCAGTCCTATCCGGAAGTGCCCGAGATGCTGAAGGCATTGAAAGCGGGTGGTTTACAGACCGCCATCCTATCCAACGGATCTCCGCCGATGCTGGAAGGTGCCGTGCAGTCGGCCGGCGTCGGCGATCTGCTGGACGACGTGCTGTCGGTCGAAACCGTTGGTGTCTTCAAACCACATGCGATTGTCTACGATCTTGTGCAGCAACGCTTTGGCTGTGAACGCGATCAGGTCCTGTTCGTCAGCTCCAATGGCTGGGACGCTGCCGGAGCCAGCGGATACGGATTCGTGACCGCCTGGGTCAACCGTGCAGGCGAACCCCAGGACCGATTGCCGTGGGCTCCTGCTCATATTCTGTCCGACCTGACTTCGATCCCAAAGCTGGCCGGTCTTTGATGGCGTTTTTCACGACCTCGGACAACAAGCGCATTTATTATGAGGACAACGGCACAGGCGCTCAGGTCCTGTGTCTGGCCGGATTGACGCGCAATGGTCGGGATTTTTCTTTCCTTGCGCCCCACATGGTCGATTACCGCATGATCACAATGGATTATCGCGGGCGCGGTCGTTCCGATCATGACCCGGACCACGCGAACTACAACATCCAGCGCGAGGCGCTGGACGCAATCGAATTGCTGGATCATCTGGCCCTCGACCGGGTGGTCATTCTGGGGACGTCCCGCGGCGGTTTGATCGCGATGGCGCTGGCAATCAGCCATCGCCACCGGCTGGCGGGCGTTATCCTGAACGATGTCGGCCCGGTTATTGGACCTGCAGGCATTGCCAAGATCATGGAATACGTCGGCAAACCGCCGGTTTCCAGAACACTGGATCAGGCGGCACGGCAACTGAAACAGGCTATGGACCCTCATTTCCCCGGTGTCCCTCTGAGCATCTGGCGACGGCAGGCCGAGTTTCAGTACGAAGATCAGGGCGGGCATCTGTCGTTGCGCTACGACCCCGCCTTGCGGACCGCGCTGATCGAACAGGCCGCTGCCGGGGTGGCGCCGGATTTGTGGCCTTTGTTCGGGGCCTTGCGCGATTTGCCGGTTGGTGTCATCCGTGGCGCAAACTCGGACATTCTGGGAAGGGAAACACTTACTCAAATGCAAACTCGTCACCCCGGACTTATCGTGGCTGAGGTGCCGGATCGCGGGCATGTTCCCTTTCTGGACGAGCCCCCTTCGCTGACCGTCATTCGCAAAGTACTGGACGCCGCATGAGCACCATTGATCTGATCGAAGCCGCCGCCACCCGACTGCAGGGACATGTGCGGGAAACACCGATCCTGACCTCGCCCTTTCTGGACGAAATCGCAGGTCGGCGGGTGCTGGTGAAACCCGAATGCCTGCAACATACCGGCAGCTTCAAGTTTCGCGGCGCGTGGTCGGCAATCTCGGCGCTGGAAGAAAGTGACCGGCAGCGCGGCGTCATTGCCTATTCCTCGGGCAACCATGCGCAGGGGGTTGCGCTGGCCGCGTCCCGGCACGGGATATCATCGGTCATCATCATGCCCTCAGACGCGCCACGGCTGAAGATCGAAAACACCCGCGCATTGGGGGCCGAGGTTGTTCTCTACGACCGCACAACCGAAAGCCGCGAGGAGATCGGAGAAAGTCTGGCGCAGGAGCGTGGATTGACGCTGATCCGGCCCTACGACGAACCGCAAGTAATCGCCGGACAGGGCACCACGGGGCTTGAGATTGCGCGTCAGGCAGCCGAAGCCGGGGTTGCCAATGCGGACGTTCTGGTGTGTTGCGGGGGCGGCGGCCTGTCATCGGGCATTGCCTTGGCTTTGGAAAAACACGCGCCGGACCTGCGGGTCCGCCCGTGCGAGCCGGAAGGCTTTGATGATGTCAAACGATCGTTGGAAAGCGGCCGCATCGAAAAGAACACGGCGGCAGCGGGCAATCTGTGCGATGCAATCCTGACCCCCCAACCCGGCCGGATCACCTTCCCGATCCTTCAGCGTTTGTGCGGTCCCGGGCTGGCGGTATCCGAGGAAGAAGCCCTGCGGGCAATGGCGCAGGCTTTTTTGCGCCTCAAGATCGCGCTGGAACCGGGCGGGGCCGTGTCATTGGCGGCAGCCTTGTTCCGAAAGGACGAGATTCAGGGCGACGCGGTCATTGTAGTGGCATCCGGCGGAAATGTCGATCCGCAAGTTTTTGGCCAGGCGTTGGAATTCCTGACCTGACAGCAGGCGGCAATCCGTGCAAGTTGACCCCGAACTGTGAATCGACAGGGACCGAAATCATGCAAATCGCCGATCTTGGTGACGTGCAACTGCATTACCAAACGGACGGCAACCCGGACGGGGCACCGATCGTGTTTGCCAATTCCCTTGGGACCGATCTGCGCCTTTGGGACAGCGTCCTGCCGCATCTGCCGGATGGCCTGCGGATCATCCGTTTCGACAAGCGTGGTCACGGATTGTCTTCGCAGCCTCCCGGCCCGTATTCGATGGGCGCCTTGATAAGGGATACCGAGGCCCTTCTGGACCATCTTGGTGTCCGGAATTGCGTGTTCGTCGGCCTGTCCATCGGCGGCATGATCGCCCAAGGCCTGGCCGTCAAAAGGATGGATCAAATCCGCGCGCTGGTTCTATCAAACACCGCCGCCAAAATCGCGACCCCGGCCATCTGGCAGGATCGCATGGCCGCGGTGCGAGCTGGCGGGATCGAAGCGCTGGCCGATGCAACGATGGAACGGTGGTTTTCGAAGGCTTATCGCACATCGGCGGATCATCTGCTGTGGCGCAACATGATGGTTCGCCAACCGGTCGAAGGTTATCTGGGGTGCTGCGCCGCCATATCGGGCACCGATTTCTATACGCCGACCAGCGGATTGCGCCTGCCCACATTGGGCATCGCCGGCAGCGAGGACGGCTCGACCCCGCCCGATCTGGTCAGAGAAACAGTCGACCTGATCCCCGGCTCCCGGTTTGAACTGATGCGCAAGGCGGGACATCTGCCCTGTGTCGAACACCCGAAGCAATACGCCGCCTTGTTGCGACGCTTCCTGTCCGATGTCGGACACATCTGAAGGAGAGACGACTGTGGCGGATTTTTTGCTGATCCACGGGTCCTGTCATGGCGCATGGTGCTGGCGCGATCTTATACCTGCACTTGAACGTTTGGGGCATTCCGCCCATGCCATTGATCTGCCCAGCCACGGTTCCGACCCGACCCGCATCTGCGAGGTTACGCTGGACGGGTGTCGGGACGCTGTTCTGGCGGCCACAACACCGGAAACACTCATCGTCGGGCATTCCTGGGGCGGATATCCGATCAGCGCCGCCGCCGAGGCTCAGCCAAACGCAATGCGGGGCCTGATCTATCTTTGCGCGTATGTGCCGCACGACGGTTTGTCGATGGTCGAGATGCGAAAACGCGCGCCCCGGCAACTGATTGTTGACGCCGTGGACAAATCTGCCGACGGCCTGTCCTACACCGTCCATCCAGACCGGGTGCAGGATCTGTTTTATCACGACTGCCCGACCGGCACGACCCAATATGCGCTGGCACGAATGTGCCCTCAGCCGATCCGGCCTCAGGACACCCCTTTGCCGCTGTCCGCAAGACACGCCGGCGTCAAAAAGGCATATATCCGTACAACCGACGATCATACGATACCGACCGAATACCAGGAAACGATGAGCCACTGCGCGCCGCCGAACCTGCGTCACACCATCGACAGTTCGCATTCACCGTTTTTCGCGCAGCCGGAAAAGCTGGCCAAACTGTTGAGCGAGATCGAGCATGGGCTCTGAACCCGGCTGACCGGACGTCACGACACGGTACAGGGATGTTCCCTTCCCTGCGGCCGGTCGCTAGGGTCCGCGCAGAAACCTCTGAAACCGGTAATCATGCGTCTGCCATTTCTGTTTGTTCTCAGCATTGTGATGATCGACGCCATGGGCATCGGTCTGGTGATGCCCATCATGCCCGAACTGATCCTCGAAGTTCAGGCAGGAACACTGGCCAGTGCTGCGATCTGGGGCGGGATTCTCAGCACCGCATTCGCTGCAATGCAGTTTGTATTCAGCCCCATTTTGGGAAATCTCTCTGATGCTTACGGGCGGCGCACGGTTCTTCTGGTGTCGCTGTTTGTCATGGCGCTGGACTACGTGGTCATGGCGGTTGCAGGCAGTATCTGGCTGCTTCTTGCCGGGCGAATCATTGGCGGCATCACCGCCGCCACCCACGCAACCGCGGCGGCTTTCATGGCGGACGTGTCAAAGCCACACGAGAAAGCCGCCAATTTCGGGCTGATCGGGGCCGCCTTTGGCGTTGGCTTCGTGCTTGGGCCGGTACTGGGCGGTGTGCTGAGTGAATACGGAACCCGCGCGCCGTTCTGGGCGGCGGCGGGGTTGTCTGCGCTGACCTTCGTCGTCGGTCTGTTCGTCATGCCGGAAACGATCACGGACAAGACCCGGCGCGCATTCAGCTGGCGACGTGCCAATACCGCAAATTCGTTGCGCGCCATCGCCGGACTGCCGGGAATTCGACCGTTGTTGTGGGTCTATTTCCTGTATTCGGTGTCAATCTATGTCTACCCCGCAATCTGGTCGTATTTCACGACTGAGCGCTTTGGCTGGTCACCGCAGATGATCGGGGTGTCGCTTGGGGTCTACGGCATGGCCATGGCGGCCGTGCAGGGCGGTCTGATCCGCCCGGCCACGCGATATCTGGGCGAGCGGGCAACCATCATCTACGGCATGGGATTCGAGATAATCAGTTTCTTGCTGTTGGCGTTTCTGACCAACGGAACTGTCGCCCTGATCCTGATCCCGATCACGGCCTTTGGCGCCGTGATCACCCCGGCCCTGCAGGCCATGATGTCGCGGGCCACACCGGATTCCCAACAGGGCGAACTGCAGGGCGTTCTGACCTCACTCCATGCTCTGTCGATGATTATCTCTCCCTTGCTGATGACCGGCGTTTTCGCGCATTTCGTGCGACCGGACACAGCTATCTATTTGCCCGGGGCGCCGTTTCTTCTTGCCCTAGTCCTGATGATTGCAGGTTTCGTGTTGTTTTCCCGGGCGCGCCCGCTTGTGGTGTAACAACGACATCGCGATGACGGATTCCGCCTTGCAGCCTGCGCGCCATAACGCCACCGTGTGCGAAAGGGAGAGTTAACAACAATGCAAACCATCAAAGCCGCTGTATGCCATGCGTTCGGGGAACCGCTTGTCATTGAAGATGTCCGGATTTCGGCTCCGGGCAATGGCGAGGTCGAAGTGACCCTGCACGCCGTCGCGATCTGTCATTCCGACATAACATACGCCAGTGGCGCCTGGGGCGGGTTTCTGCCTGCCGTTTACGGGCACGAGGCGGCTGGCATCATATCGGCGGTGGGCAAGGACGCAGGCGGATTCCAGGTCGGCGACCCGGTCGTTGTCACGCTGATCCGGGCCTGCGGGTCCTGCCCGTCCTGCGCCGGCGGCAAACCAACGATTTGTGAAACCCCTTACGACACGGTCAAGGGACCGCTGCGTACAGCCGACAACGGTCCGCTTGAACAGGCCATGGCCTGCGGCGCTTTTGCGGAAAAGGTGGTCGTCAGCCACAGGCAGATCGTCAAAATCCCGGAAACGCTGCCCAAGGACGTTGCCAGCCTGTTGTCCTGCGGCGTGATCACAGGCGTTGGCGCAGCCGTCAACGCAGCCGGTTTGCGCCCGGGTCAGGACGTAGTCGTGATTGGCGCCGGAGGCGTAGGCCTGAACGCGATACAGGGCGCACGGCTTGCCGGGGCGCGGCGCATCGTGGCTGTGGACATGACCGAAGAGAAACTGGAAATCGCCAAAGAGTTTGGCGCGACTCATGGCGTGCTGGGCAGCCTGGACGAGCCGTGGAAGGCTGCATACAAGGCTTTGGGCGGGCGCGGGGCGGATGCTGTTCTGATTACCGTTGGCGCAATACCGGCCTATGATCAGGCCCCGCGTTACCTTGGGCGCGGCGGCAAGGCCGTCATGATCGGTATGCCGCATTCCGGCGATCAGTCTACCTACGAACCCGTCATCCTTGCCGCATTGGGACAGGGCCTGGTCGGATCGAAAATGGGCGATGTGGTCATTCAGCGCGATATCCCCTGGATGATCGACCTGTACGAACAGGGGCGGCTGAAACTGGATGAACTGATCTCGGGGCGCTGGACGCTGGACCAGATCAACGAGGCGATTGCCGACACGAAGACCGGCTCGGCCAAACGCAACGTCATTATCTTCGACCAGAACTAACGCGACCCGGCAGGAGGGCAGCTGATGAAACTGCAGGATCTCGATATTATCGTCACGGCCCCTCCGGCCCCAGGCTGGGGCGGACGTTACTGGATACTGGTCAAGGTCACGACCGATACCGGGATCATCGGCTGGGGGGAATGCTACGCCTCGTCGGTTGGCCCGGAGGCCATGAAACATGTTATCCGGGACGTGTTCGAACGGCACATGCTGGGCGAGAACCCGGAGAACATCGAGCTGATGTTCCGCCGCGCCTATTCAAGCGGCTTCACCCAGCGTCCGGACCTGACGGTCATGGGCGCGTTTTCCGGGCTTGAAATCGCGTGCTGGGACATCTTGGGCAAGGACCGGGACCGCCCGGTTTACGCCCTGCTAGGCGGGCTGATGAATGAACGCATTCGCGCCTATACCTATCTGTACCCCCTGCCCCGGCACAATCTGACCGATTTCTGGACGTCACCCGAACAAGCGGCGGAAAGCGCGGCCGAAATGGTCCGGCGCGGCTTCACCGCGGTCAAGTTCGACCCGGCTGGTCCTTACACGATGCGCGGAGGCCATATGCCGGCGATGTCCGATATCTCGATGTCGGTGGCGTTCTGCAAAGCCATACGCGAGGCGGTCGGGGACAAGGCCGACCTGCTGTTCGGCACCCACGGCCAGTTCAACACGGCGGGGGCCATTCGACTGGGTCAGGCGCTCGAGCCGTACTTGCCGCTCTGGTTCGAAGAACCCACACCGCCGGACATGATCGAAGACATGGCGCGCGTTGCCCGCAACGTCCGCATTCCGGTGGCAACAGGCGAGCGGATGACCACAAAGGCCGAGTTCGGGGCGGTTCTGCGGGCTGGCGCGGCAGAAATCCTGCAACCCGCGCTGGGACGCGCAGGTGGGATATGGGAGATGAAGAAAGTCGCCGCCATGGCCGAGATCTTCAACGCACAGATGGCACCTCACCTATACGCGGGGCCTGTGGAATGGGCCGCGAATATCCATCTGGCCGCATCCATACCCAACTTGTTGCTGCTGGAAACCATTGAAACCCCGTTCCACAACCAGTTGATCAACGGCAGTTTGCAGGTGGACAATGGATTCGTGATCCCGCCCACTGCTGCCGGCCTCGGGATCGACGTCAATGAAGAACTGGCCCGCGCGCACCCCTATACCGGGGATGGCCTGCACCTGCAGATGCAGGAGGCACCTTGTGACTACGTCAACGGCAACGCATTTCAGGGCGGCGCACCGGCTGTCGAGGGGTGACAATCACGACTGTAATCAGGCATAATGCTGACAATACAGACTAGTAGACAGGTCGCGCGTGACGTTCAAGGAAGTGCAGTCCCAACAACTGAGCCCTGAAAAACCTGCGGATATGAGCGAAAGCGCCGCCCGCGCGGCCGCATTTCTCAAGACGCTGGCCCATGAAGGCCGTTTGATGATCCTGTGCCATCTGGGCGATGGCGAAAAATCTGTAGGGCAACTGGAGGAGCTGTTGCAGCTAAGGCAAGCGGCAGTCAGCCAGATGCTTGCCCGCTTGCGCGAGGAAAACCTGGTCTCGACCCGGCGGGATGGCAAGACAATCTACTACACGCTGAAAGACGGCAATACCGCACAGGTCATCACATTGCTCTATGACCTGTTCTGCAACCCCGAGGGCGGCATCTAGTTCGAAACGTAACCGGCAATGACCTGCAACAGCTTGAACGCGGTTGCGGCATCGTTTTCGACGACGGCAAGGAATTCTTCTTCACCGATACGCAGGCAGGACAGATCGGTTTCGGCAATCATGCTCAGCGCGCGCGGCTCTTTGCGGATCAGGCCAAGTTCGCCAACCAGCGCGCCGGGTCCGACCTTGGTGATCAACTGATCCGGTTCGTCCTGTTGCGGCAGGTACAAACCCGCCTCGCCCTCAAGAACAACGTAGGCCCCATCCGTCGGCTGGTCGTCTTTCAGAAAGATCACCTCGCCTTTCGCGGCCTCGAACCAGCGCGCACCAAATGCAAGCAGGCGCAGCTGTCTGCGGTTCAGACCCGAGAACAATGGCGTCTGCTCCAATGCCCGCAGTTTGCGTGCAAGGTCGGCTGAGGCGGCGCTGTCTTCCTCCACGTCGATCGGTCCCTCCCCTGAAACGACACGACCTTGCCTGATTTCCACATGCATGTCGAATGCATCCGGATTCTGGAACTGATCATTCAAGTAGACAACCGTGGTGTCCGGCAGCAACTCGCGCAGGTTCTTGTAAACCGCCACTTTGGTTTTCATGTCATAACTGGCCAGCGCGTTCTCAAGGACCAGAACGTCCGGCTTCTTGATCGTTGCACGGGTAAAGGCCAATGGTTCGGCAAAAACGGCCGGAAGGTTTTGCCCGCCGAGCGCAACCGGAACGTTGTAGATCAGTTCGATCACCAGTGGACGCGCGCCTTTTTCGGACAGCACATCGACAATCACCTTGCGCAACTCGTCGGACCGGGCCCCTCCAACCTGGCTGACCTTGCCAAAAAGGGCGTTCTCCATCACGGTCAGCCCCGGTGCAAACTCGCCCTCATCCAGCGGCACGAAGACGTCATGCAATGTCTCAAGCAGTTTGTCAGAATGGCTGTGACGCAACTCGAGAATCCGGTCCTTCAGTTCATTGGTAAAGGCCGGCCCGATCTGTTCGGCCGAGATCACCAACGGCACCGCCAGCAGGTTTGCCAGCTGTTCATCGTTCAGCCCTGTCGCGCCTTCGTCCCGGGTGCGGTCTATCAGCTCGACCGCGGCCTCATAGGTCTGGGCTTCAAGGCCAAGTTTGCGGAACAGAGGGTGATCGGTTCCATCCAGCCCAAAGATCTGGCGCAGCATGTCGATCACGTCCCGGGTCAGGCTGACCAGCGTTTCATCCAGTCCGAGTTCGCGTAATTGCCCAAGAAACACGGATTGGCGCGCCAGAAGATCCTGCGTGACCCGGACGCGCGGGGTGGCAAACAGCAGGTTTTCGGCCACAGGCAAAGCCGGGTTATAGATATCTCGACCGAAAATCAGCGCCTGCTGTTCCAACCCATTCTGCCGAACGGCCTGCTGCACCACCGGGCGCAGTTCGACCAGTTTTGCCGCCAGCTCGGGGTGCTCGGCTGCATCGAATGTCTGCTCGCTGCCCCGCTGGAACAGGGCCGCGCCAGAGCCCATACCCTCGACCAGTTGCAGCCACCACGCACGCAGTGCCTGCGCATTGTCCAGACCGGCCAGTGAGGGATCCAGCCAATCTGCCCGGAACGGATCGGGGCTGTTTCCGGCACGCTGGGTTTCGGCAAATCCGGGATCGGCCGGCCCGTCCGACAATGGCTTGAACCGCATCGGCATCATGACGTTGTCGCCCAGCGTTCCCTGAAACATCACGGGCCGCGACGTGGCATACCCGATCCGAGCCGCCACAACCCCCTGATGCATGTCGGCCAGGTTCTGCCCCCCGATTTCAACGCGCCCGGCACTTGGCAGGATTTCCCGTGTCAGCAGTTCCGCCAATGCACGCCGGTCTTCCTCGCTGGGGGCGGAAATACCAACCGTCTTTCCACCCGGAAACGTAAGATTCAGATCGTCCAGCACCTGATTTCCATCCATATCGCGCACCGAGACATGGTTCAGATGGATATCACCGTTCAGATGCGGGCGTGTTTCAGGTTCGCCGTCGAATAGTCTTTCATCCAGCATTCCCGAAGGCGCAAAGCGTTCGACCACCACGTCCCAGCGCAGGGACATGTCCTGTGTCTGGTTGTAATAGGTCAGCAGTTCCTTCCACGGGGAACTCAGGTCCTTGTAGGCAGCCAAGGCCGCGACCAGCGCCCCCAGCGAGACCGCCCCCTGAAGCACCAGAAGCCCGCCAACCAGATAGAACATGAACGGCGTCAGCTGCGAGATGAAGTTGTTTATGAATTTCATAAAAAACTTCTTTTGGTAGATCTCGAACCGGATGCCGAACAGCCGCCCCAGCTGATCCGAGACCATCGCGCGACGATACCGCCAGCCGCCGTTTGACCGCAAAGTCGATGCGCCCGCCGCGTTTTCACCAATCTGGGCCGCAAGCACGCGCACTTCCTGAATGCGTTTCTTGTTCAGCAGGTTGATCTGCTGTTGCAGGCGCGGGATAAGCCAGGCCTGCAAGGGGATCAGCGCCACTGCTGCCAATCCGAACCAGACGCTTTGCAGAAACAGGAACGACAGGATCGTGATCATCTGTCCGGCCTGCAACACCGGCTGGCTGATCGCATCGCCCATCAACCCGCCCATCGGCTCGCTTTCGGCTGTGACCATCGAGACCAGTTCACCCTGGCTGACCCGCTCGAAATAAGGTTGCGGAAAACGCAGCGCGCTGTTGATCAGCTGATAGCGGAACCGGCGCAACATCCGTTCGCTAAGGATCCCCTTCATCGTGTTGATGCGCATCTTCATCAAACCATGCGCCAGAACCGAGGCCAGAAATGCAAAGCACAGGATGATCAGGAAATTGGTCTGCGTCAGGCTGTAGCCCCAGACCTCGACCACGCTGCTGGTTGCGCCGATGGCGTCATTGATGATGCGCTTGGGCAGTTCCAGCGTCAGGTAAAGCAATGGAAACAGTGTCGCCGTCACGGCCAGCAGCACCAGCTGATCGCGTTTGGAGTACTTCCAAATAAACCGGAAAATCGTTCTTTCTATTGAACCCGCCCCTACTTCAGGTCATCGACCCGTACGTCATGGTAATCTTTAAATTCAGCAGTACGAATTTACCGCAATCCCAACAAAAGACGCAAATAGTTTCCAATTGATCGAAAATTCCCACCTTGTGTGAACTAGTTCATTTGCGCGAGCCCAATTTAGCACCTAGAGTTTGAGACAGACTGATATGGGGAAGGCGATTTTGACTGCTACACTTGGCGCGGTGTTGCTGATGATTTGCTTATTGCAGGTCAAACATATGTTCGCGGATTTTTATCTCCAGACAGCAAAAATGCTGTCGGGCCGCGGGGAATATATGCATTTGGGACGCGCGCAGCATGCAGCGGTGCATGCGGCGGGGTCTGCTATTGTGTTTCTGCTGTTCGGGACCGCGATAGCTTTCATCCTTGTTATCGCCGTTCTGGAATGGTTCGTGCATTTCAACATAGACTTTGCCAAGGCCCGGTACTCGGACAAGCGGCAACTGCAGCCCAATCAGGCGGCATTCTGGCGGGCTGCCGGGCTGGATCAGTTCATGCACAACCTGACTTACGTCGCCATGGTCTGGGCCTGGGTGGTCTACGCTTCCTGAAACCTTGGCTTCAAAGGTTGGCGCTGGGTCGTTCCTTGATCCCCTCGAACCATGCCAGCGTCGCCGTGTTTTCCTGAGGTATGCGCGTTCTGATGACCCGCGCAAAATCTACAAAAACAAAAGCCGAAATATCCGCCAGTGAAAACTCTGCCCCGGCCAAGAATGCGCTGTTTCGCAAGCGCTGCTCCAGAAGATCGAAAAACTGTGCTACACGGTCGGTGCCGCGCTGCGCCAGTTTGGGGATCTGCGCGTAGTTGACCGGTCCTGGGATCGCCCGGTCCCGAAAGAAGGGATTGGTGTTGCGCAGCACTTCGGCAATCGGGGCGCCGCCCTGTTGCTCGACAATACTGTTCCACATCAGAACAAGGCCCTTATCGTCCGGACCACGGCCCAACAAAGGCGGATTGGGAAAGCGCGCTTCAAGATAGGCAGCGATTCCAAGGTTTTCGGTCAGGACTGTGCCGCCATCCGTCACCAGAACCGGCACCGTTGCCCTTGGATTTACCGCTTTGAAATCGTCGCTCAACTGCTCTCGATCAGCGATCGAGATGTGCCGGGTTTCAATATCAAGCCCTTTTTCAGCGATGAACATGCGAGCCCGGCGCGGGTTGGGGGCGGTTGAGCAGTCATAAAACAGCATTGGCGCTCTTTCCTGTGGCCCGGATCAGCGGCGATAAATGAAACAGCGGCCTTCCACAGCACCTGCCGGCAGCGGCACTTCGGTTAGGGCCTGGAAATACATGCGATCACTGGACACCATCAATCCGCCCTCGGCCAGAAGCGGCTCGATCAGCGGCGATACAAATCGTGCGAACGCATCGTTCTTGGCCCTGTTATGCCCGCCCAGATCCGCATGTATCAAGCTGGCCGATGCGCCAAAACGGTCGACCGACGCGGGCAGAGTTTCCCGCACGTCGCCAAGGATCACCCGATCGTCGGGCGGTGTGGACTCCGGGTGCGACGCAACCGCCCGTTCAAAAACATAAACCGGGCGATCCTGAATACGACCGATCATGTGATGATAGGTTCGCCCGTTGCCCAGCCCGAGCTCAAACACGGGACCCGGCATGCTGCGGGTTTGCGCAATGGCAAAATCCAGGCAGGCGCGCTGTGACACCATGCGGTCGATGAACAGATCCAGACGGCTTTGATTGTCGGACACGGGGCAAGTCTCTCCTTGATGGCAGTCGACAGACAAGATGTGGCCGACACTGCCCTAGATGACAAGAACTCAAGACTTTGTGTAGATAAATTGCCCCCGGTTTCACGTTTCCGCGACGTTTGGGCCCAAGAACGGTTTGACTATGCGGCACTAACCGCGCGAAACTGAGCCAAAAAACACAGGGAGTCGAACAAGCCGATGCCGACCTACGGTCAAACAGGTGGTAAACCTGCATGAATGCTTTGTTGTCTGTCCAAGACCTCAGCATTGGCTTTGGCAGTGCGGAATCTGTTGTCAAAGGCGTGAATTTTGACGTCGAGGCGGGGCAAACGCTTGCTTTGGTCGGAGAATCCGGATCGGGCAAAACCATTTCCTGCCGGGCAGCGTTGCGCATTCTACCGCGCACGGCCCAGATTCGCAGCGGAACAATTACCTTGAATGATTCCAAGGGTCTGGTGGACCTGACCCGAATCAACGAACGCCAGATGCGCGATATTCGCGGCAATCGCGTTTCGATGATATTTCAGGAGCCGATGCGATCCCTCTCTCCATTGCACAAGATCGGCAATCAGGTCAGCGAGGTTCTCTGGCTGCATCGCGGTGCGTCCGAGGCGCAGGCTCGCAAAGAGGTTCTGACCCAGTTCGAGCGCGTCGGGTTTCCCGACCCTCAGCGGGCATATGATTCTTACCCTTTCGAATTGTCCGGCGGCATGCGGCAGCGGGCGATGATCGCCATGGCGATGGTCTCGAAACCCGAATTGCTGATCGCAGATGAACCGACCACCGCGCTGGACGTGACGACGCAGGCGCAGGTTCTGGGGCTGATCAAGGAGCTACAAAAAGAAACCGGCATGGCGCTGATCCTGGTCACGCATGACTTGGGCGTTGTCGCCAACATGGCCGAGCAGGTTGTCGTCATGCACAAGGGTCGCGTGATGGAGGCCGGTCCGGCCGAGCCGATGCTGAATGCGCCCGCGCACCCATACACGCGGCAACTGTTTGATGCCGCACCGGAAATCCCGGACAAGGATGCCGTCGGCCTGCCGATGCCGCAGGATGATCTGATCCTGCAGATGAAGGACGTCAGCAAGACTTACACCATGCGTTCAAGCAAGGGTTGGCAGGACGACAAGAAAATCTTCGCCTGTCAGGGTGTCGATCTGCAGCTGGCCCGGGGCAAAACGCTGGCCGTTGTAGGCGAAAGCGGGTCAGGCAAGACCACCGCCGCCCGCATCGCCTTGGGCGCCGAGCTACCTGATCCGGGCGGCGAAGTGCTGTTCCGCACTTCGGCTGATGCCGATCCGATCACGGTCCACAAGATGACACGCGCACAGCGCACCGCGTTTCAACGCAATGCGCAGATGGTGTTTCAGGATCCCTACAGTTCGCTTAGCCCGCGCATGCGCATTCAGGACGCCATGACCGAGCCGTTGGAAATCCACCGCATCGGGTCTGTTTCCGAACAGCGGGACAAGGCGGCCGAGATGCTGCAACGGGTCGGTTTGAACGCGGACATGCTCAAACGCTACCCGCATGCGTTTTCCGGTGGTCAGCGCCAGCGCCTGTCGATTGCCCGCGCCATGATGCTGGACCCGTTGCTGATCGTCTGTGACGAGCCGACCTCAGCACTGGACGTGTCGGTGCAGGAACAGATCCTGACATTGCTGGAGAATCTACAGGACAGTCTGAACCTGTCCTATTTCTTCATCTCCCACGACCTTGCCGTCGTGGCGCGCATCGCTGATGAGGTCGCCGTGATGCGACGGGGACTGATCGTCGAACAAGCCCCGCCTGAGACCCTGTTTTACAATCCCCGCCACCCTTACACCAAAGCGCTGATTGCCGCTCAACCGGAACCTGACATCAACCGCCCCATCGACCTGAAACTGGTCGCTTTGGGCGCGGGGGCACCGAGCAGCTGGGAAGAAGCCTTTCGTTTCTCTGACACCGTGGTACCCTCATTGATAGAGCTGGAGCCCGGCCATAAGGTACGTTGCCATGTTTAAAACCACTCGTCCCCTGTTTCTGGCCGCGTCGCTGGCCCTGACCTGGATGCTGCCCGCCACGGCAGAGACCGTTCCGACACCACAGGAAAGCGAATTCTGGGCCACTGAAGTCAACGCAGGCAACCTGCCCCCGGTTCAGGAGCGTTTGCCGAAGGACCCCCTGATCGTTGATCTGGCCGCAAAGGGGCGTGAATTCGGCACGCCCGGCGGAACTTTGCGCACGATGGTGACGCGATCCAAGGACATCCGCCAGATGGTCGTCTATGGGTATGCCCGCCTGGTCGGTTTCGACCAGAATTATGAAATTGTCCCGGACCTGCTGGCCTCATTCGACAACGAAGACAACCGCAAGTTCACGCTGCATCTGCGCGAAGGGCACAAATGGTCCGACGGCTCTCCCTTCACCTCGGAAGATTTTCGCTACTGGTGGGAGGATGTGGCCAACAATGAACTCCTCAGCCCCTCCGGTCCGCCGGATTTCCTGCAAGTCGAAGGCAAGTTGCCGACCGTGACATTCCCGGACGAACGGACAATCATGTACGAATGGGACGATCCGAACCCGAATTTCCTTCAATCTTTGGCGCAGGCCCGCCCCCCCTTCATTTACCGCCCGTCCGCCTTCCTCAAGCAATATCATGAGAAGTTTGCAGATGCCGAAGATCTGGCCTTTCAGGTTGACGATGCAAGGGTCAAAAGCTGGGCCGCGCTGCACAACAAGCTGGATAACCTCTATAAATTCGACAATCACGAACTGCCAACCCTGCAACCCTGGCTGAACGCGAGCTCGGGCAAGAAGATCCGGCACAACTTTGTCCGCAACCCTTACTATCACCGCATCGACTCCAAGGGCGTGCAACTGCCCTATATCGACGTGGTCGAGATGGAGATCGTCGCCCCCGGCCTTGTTGCAGCCAAGACCAACGCGGGTGAGACCGATTTGCAGGGGCGCGGGCTGGCTTTCCGTGACGCATCAATCCTGAAAAAGGGTGAGGAGAAGGGAAACTACAAGACACTGCTTTGGAAAACCGGGGTGGCGTCACAGATCGCAATCTACCCGAACTTGAATTACTCGGATGATGGCTGGCGCGAAGTGTTGCGCGATGTGCGCGTGCGCCGCGCCCTTTCACTCGCAATTGACCGCCAGACGATCAACCAGGCGCTTTACTTCAAGCTGGCCCAGCCCGGTGCGATGTCGGTGCTGCCTGCCTCACCTTTCTACAACGAAGAAAATGCACAGGCCTGGGCGCAGTTCGACATCGAGCAGGCCAATGCCCTTCTGGACGAGGCCGGGCTGGACAAGCGGGATAACAATGGAATCCGATTGCTGCCTGACGGACGTCCGATGGAACTGGTGATCGAAACCGCTGGCGAACGGCAAGAAGTTGAAAACGCATTGCAGATCGTCACCGACACCTGGCGCGAAGTTGGCGTCAAGCTGGTCATGCGCCCGCTGGACCGGGACATCCTGCGCAACCGCGTCTTCTCGGGTAATACGATGGCATCCGTCTGGTTTGGCTGGGATGACGGTATCCCGCAAAATCACACTTCCCCCGCCTATCTGGCCCCGACCGATCAGGTGTTTCTGGCGTGGCCGAAATGGGGGCAGTATCATCAGACAGGTGGCGAAGCGGGCGAGTCACCAGACATGCCTGAGGCAGAGCGGTTAATGGAACTGGCCCACAAATGGGAAATCGCCACAACCGACGAAGAGCGTCAGGCGGTCTGGACCGAAATGCTGAAAATTCATGCCGATCAGCTTTACGCCATCGGTATTCTGAACGGTGCACCGCAACCGATCGTGGTTTCGAACCGTCTGCGCAATGTACCTCAGCAAGCCATGTGGGCGTGGGAACCCGGTGCGCATTTCGGCGTCCACCGGCCAGACGAGTTCTTTTTCGCCGACTGACAGGAGCAGCTAAATGATCATGCTGCGCTACGCGGTGTACCGATTTTTCACGATGCTGCTGACACTGCTGGTGGTGTCGGTTTTGATCTTCGTGATCATCAACCTTCCGCCCGGCGACTATCTCAGCAACCAGATTGCTGAATTGCAGGCCTCGGGCCAGTCGGCCGGCGTGGCCAAGGCCGAGTTTCTGCGCAAGGAATACGCGCTGGACCGGTCGATGCCGGAGCAATACCTGATCTGGATGGGGTTCTGGCCCGGTCCCCACGGGTTCGAAGGATTGTTGCAGGGCAATTACGGCTGGTCCTTTGAATTCGACCGCCCCGTGTCCGAAATCGTGGGTGACACGCTGTGGCTGACGGTCGTGGTCAACCTGGCCGCGATCCTTTTCGTCTATGCAGTGGCCCTGCCGCTGGGTGTTTTGGCTGCTGCAAAGTCGCGGACCTGGATCGACTACACCTCGGCCTTTGTTGGCTATCTTGGTCTCGCCACGCCAAACTTTCTTCTGGCGCTGATCCTGTTCTATTACGGCCACCGCTATTTCAACCTGCCCATCGGCGGGCTGATGGACCCATCCTTCGAAGGCCAGCCGATGAGTTGGGACAAGCTGAAGTCCATTCTTGTCCACCTGATTGTTCCGACCTTTGTCATCGGCACCTCAGGCGCATCCGCGATGATGCAGCGTTTGCGGGCCAATATGCTGGACGAGTTGGGCAAGCCATATGTCGAAACCGCCATCGCCAAGGGCATGGCCCCGTCGCGGATGCTGACGAAATACCCGTTACGCGTTGCCTTCAACCCGTTTGTGGCGGACATCGGCAACCTGCTGCCCTCGATGGTGTCGGGATCGGTACTTGTGTCGGTCGTTCTGGGCCTGCAAACCATCGGCCCGACCCTGCTGACCGCGCTTAAGACACAGGATCAGTTCCTGTCGGCCTTCATCCTGATGTTCGTCGCCCTGCTGACCCTGATCGGGACGATGATCTCCGACATCCTGCTGGTCATGCTGGACCCGCGCATCCGATACGAGGGCCGTGAAGCATGAGCAAACTTCCTGACGGCCGCTATGTCGACGACGCCCCGTTCGATCCCGAAGCCTCGATCCAACAACTCGAACGCGCGGATTTGGACGCGCCGAACTGGGTTCTGGTCTGGCGCAAGTTCCGGACCCATAAGCTGGGCCTGATTTCGGGTATCTTCCTGCTGCTATGCTATCTGATGCTGCCCTTCGCCGGCTTCATTGCGCCTTACGGGCCGAACGACCGCAATGGCGAACACCTCTATGCCCCGCCCCAAAGCGTCAACTGGTTCCACGAAGGTGAATTTGTCGGGCCTTACGTCTATCCCATTGTAGCCGAAGCTGATCTTGAGACCTTTCAGTGGAAATTCGTCCCCGACACCGAAGACCAACGCCCGATCCGGTTCTTCTGTGAAGGGTCCGAATACAAGCTGGCAGGACTGATCAAAACAAACAGGCACCTGTTCTGCGCCCCCGAGGGCGCCACGCTGTTCCTTTGGGGCTCGGATCGGCTGGGCCGGGACGTGTTCAGCCGCATCCTTTACGGCGCGCAACTGTCGCTGACCGTGGGCCTCATCGGTATTTCGGTGTCGTTCTTTCTGGGTATCCTGTTCGGGTCGATGGCGGGATATTTCGGCGGCAGGATCGACTGGACCATCAACCGGGTGATCGAAATCCTGCGCTCGCTGCCGGAGCTGCCTCTGTGGCTGGCCTTGTCCGCTGCGGTCCCGTCGAACTGGAGCCCGGTGGCGGTGTTCTTCATCATCTCGATCATTCTCGGCATTCTCGACTGGCCCGGTCTCGCCCGATCCGTTCGCGCCAAGTTCCTGTCCCTGCGCGAAGAGGAATACGTACGCGCGGCGGAAATGATGGGCGCAAGCTCGGGGCGGGTGATCCGCAAGCACCTTTTGCCGAACTTCATGTCACACTTGATCGCCTCGGCCACATTGTCGATCCCGGCAATGATCCTCGGGGAAACGGCGCTCAGTTTCCTCGGCCTTGGCCTGCGGGCTCCGGCGGTCAGTTGGGGCGTGATGTTGAACGACGCACAGAACCTCGCCTCGATCGAGATCTACCCATGGACAGCCATCCCGATGCTGCCGATCATCGTCGTGGTGCTGGCCTTCAACTTCCTTGGCGACGGGCTTCGCGACAGTCTGGACCCCTATCAGCAATGAGCCTGCTGTCGTCCCTTCCCGCCGCAGACAGCTATCGGACTACCGGGAACGGCGCACTTTCAAGCGTGTTTGCGGTGTCAGAGCTTGCCACGGCCAGCTTTGCCGCAATCGGGCAAGAGCTTGCTTCATTGACTTCAGCCCTGAACCTGTCCGCGAAGCCACCGGAAATCACCGTCGATCACCGCCTGGCATCGCTCTGGTTCGGGTTTTCGTTCAAACCCGATGGCTGGCAGATGCCGGACCTGTGGGATGCGGTTGCCGGCAACTACAGGGCATCGGACGGTTGGATCCGGTTGCACACCAACCTGCCGCACCACCGCAGCGCGGCCCTCAAGGTTCTGGATACACCCGCAGATCGGGAAGCCGTATCCCAGGCGGTCAGGCAGTGGGCGATTTCGGAACTTGAAAGCGCAATTGTTGCCGAAGGCGGTGTTGCCGCTGCCATGCGCAGCCGGGTGGAATGGCTTGAACATCCTCAGGGCCGTGCCGTGTCGCGCGACCCGCTGATTACCTGGGAAACCCCGCGAATCGTCACCCTGCGCGACCGGCCAAATGCCACAGCAGAACGGCCACTCGCTGGCTTGCGGGTCCTTGATCTGACCCGCGTTCTGGCTGGCCCGGTTTCCACCCGAACCCTCGCCGGATTCGGCGCTGAAGTGCTGCGGATCGATCCCCCCGGTTGGGACGAGCCCGGGGTCATTCCCGACATCTCGCTGGGCAAACGATGCACCTATCTGAACTTGAAATCTCCTGCCGGGGTTCAAAAGTTGCATGACCTACTGGCCGAGGCGGACGTCTTTGTTCACGGCTATCGTCCCGGCGCACTGGACGCGCTTGGATTGACCAAAACCAAACGGGATGAACTGGCCCCGAACCGGGTTGAGGTGACACTGGACGCCTATGGGTGGCAAGGCCCCTGGTCGACCCGACGCGGGTTTGACAGCCTTGTCCAGATGAGCGCCGGGATCGCCGATGCCGGGCGCATCTGGGCGCAGGCGGACAAGCCTACCCCCCTGCCCGTGCAGGCGCTGGATCACGCCACCGGTTACCTGATGGCCGCATCAATCCTGTCGGCGCTTGCTCAGGCCGCGCGGGGGAACCCGGTGATGCACGCCAAACTGTCACTTGCACGCACCGCAGAGTTGCTGGTGGCACTCAGCAAATCCGACCCCGAGGTCGAGATGCAGGGTGCCACCCCGCAGGACTATGCCCAGGCTACCGAGGTTTCGGGTTGGGGGCCTGGCCACCGCCTGAAATCCGCGCTGAGCGTCGGGACTGCCAGGATGCACTGGCCGCTGCCCGCATCAAGGCTTGGCACCTCCCCGCCGCAGTGGGCTGGTCTGTCTGCCTGACGCTTTTCCGACAGACCCTCGCTCGCAAAAACCCCAACCGCTCTGCACGTTCTCGGCCCGCCGTGGCTCAAAGGCGTGTCAGTTTATCCCACTCATCCAAAGAGCCACCGCTGCGCGGGACGCGCGGCCCAGCCCAACTCTTTGCTGGCGTCTCGTCAGAGACGCCGGTCAAAGGGGCGGGAGGATGCGCTATCTGTCATCGCCGCCGCCCGGGCCAATATCGTCAAGATAGTCTTCATCAATCGCCGCCTGCACTGCGCCTGTTACGGCCTCGCGCTGCTTGGGCGTCAGGTCCTCGGCATTCTTGTCATCGGCCAGACGCACGGTGACCTCGCGGTGGGCGAAACGAATGCCCTCGCGCGCGAACAGCTCGCGAATTTCCTGATAGACCTTCTTGCGCACCAACCACTGGTCGCCCGGCTTGGTCATGAACTTGACCCGGATGATCATCGCTGAATCCTGCATCTCGATCACGCCTTGCGATTTCAATGGCTGAATGAAGTTCTCGCCGATCACCGGATCGCTCAGCAACTGCTGGCCCAGCTTCTTGATTAGCTTGCGCACTTGCTCGACATCGGTGTCATAGGTCACACGCAGCGGCAGCTTCATGATCACCCAGTCGCGTGAGTAGTTGGTCAGCACCTTGATCTCGCCAAACGGAATGGTGTTGAGCGCCCCAAGATGGTGGCGCAGCTGGAAGGACCGGACCGAGATTTTCTCAACTGTCCCCTTCACGTCGCCGATATCGATATATTCGCCTTTACGGAAGGCATCATCCATCAGGAAAAACGCGCCCGAGAAGATGTCCCGCACCAGCGTTTGCGAGCCGAACCCGACGGCCAGACCAACAACACCGGCACCCGCGAACAGCGGACTGACGTTGATGCCCAGCTCCATCAGCACAATCAGAACTATGGTCACGACGACAACTGCAAGGATCGCACCGCGGAACAGCGGCAGCAGGGTGGCCAGACGGCTTTGCCCCCCTTCGCCGCCTTCATCGCCCAGTTCCGCTTCGCCGACATCGACCTCTTCTTCGGCGATTTTGGAATCGATCCAGATGCGGAAGAAATGGAACAGGATATAGCCCATGAAGATGATTACCATCACATCGAGCACCCGCTCGATCGGAAGATCCTCGCTCCAGTTGGCGTCCGGGTTCCAGATCACCACCAGTGCGTAGGCACCAACCACAAAGGCCAGAATGCCCGCAACGCGCCGGGCCAGATCCTCGTAGGTCAGGATGGTGTGCTTTCTCTGCTCAGCTTCAGGTGTTTCCGCTGCGCCTTGCCCCTCTTCGGTTTCGGCCTCTTCCGCGCGGGCGTTCATTTCCTCGATCTGACGGTTACGGTCGAAATACCGCTCCAACAGATAGTTCATGGCGCCGTAAGCAATCACGACGGACATGAAAATGAGATAGCTGCTGGCGACAATCGGTATTGAGTTCTGATTTTCCAGCAACAGATCCACGGCCAGTTTCAGCCAGCTGAACACCAGATACACGATCAGCACAGGAGCCCAGGCGAACGAGATGAACCGCAATATCCACGACACCTGATCCGGCGCGCGTCCGCCGCGAATGGCGTTCGAGATAGCACGGGCATTGAATAGGATCATGAAGACATTGGCGACAGCGCCCAGCATCGTCAGACTTCCGTAGACCATCGCGTAGACGTTGTAGTTCAGCCCGAAATCGGCAACCCAGGTGGAAAACAGAACGACCGAAATGTCATAGGTCGCGATGGCCGAAGCCCAGATGTACAACCGCTTTGCGTCCCTGTCGGAAAAGGGTGGCAGTCGGTATTGGCTCAGGTAGGGCGACAGGACCATCCGCCACAGATCCGACACTGTCCGCGACAGGAAGAACGCCGTGAAGATGGCTGTGACCGTGAACTGGATCGAGATGTCCTCGGCCTCGCCAAGAAACAGATACCCCACGATCAGCGCCAGCAACATGGCAAACACGGTGGCCCCGATCCCCATCAGGAAACGGAACACCAGGAACGGCATCTTCTCACGGTACCCCTGGGGGTTGTCCTTGGATCGCGCCACCACGATACGCCGCGCGATACGCTTGCCGTAGATCTCGATGGACAGCCACCGTCCCAGCAGCAGGAACAGGACATTCCAGGCCAGAACCTCGACATAGGTCATGATCCGCCCGTCCGGGCTGGTCTGGCGCAGAATGTACTGCACTTCGAAGATCGAATAGGGCAACGCCTCCAGCCGCGACTGAACCGACTCCCGGAAAGTCCTGAACCTCTCCTGCGCCTTCATCAGTTGCGAGCCTTCACCCATCGGGTCGTTCTCAGCACCCGCAGCCGCACCGGCGGCTCCGGTGGTTCCGGCAGTTGCGACCTGCCCGGCGCTGTCGATCACGATCACGCTTGCGCCAGCTTCGGTCGCGGCGCGGATGGCTGCGGCTATGTCTCCGTCGGCGCTCGTCTCGGCACTGGTGTCGCCAGCAGTCGGGTATCCCGGAATCAAAGATGTCTGAGCGACGGCCCCCGTTCCGGTAGCAAGCACTGCCCAGAAAGTGAAAACCAGCGCGGCAAACAGTTTGAAGTGCATGGGTTTAGGTCCAGTTCGCATGTTGCCGCACAGAATACTCAAGCGTTTACAGGTGTTCAAATTATCCAACCTTCCCATCTCGATAAAGTGTCCAGCCGTGTTCCTGGCGCACAGTTTTGGACAAGGCTGTTTTCAACCTGACAAAAACTGAATATGACCAATCCTGTAACAAGTGAACACCGTCAGACCGGTTTGGGCGGGACAATCCGGTGCCACGCGCCTGTTCTGCTCTGGAATTGATGTTGCCAAATCGCAATGCATGGCGCATTTGCAGGTCGGGCAGCGCTCGTTTGGCGGGCAGAGACTGAAATAATAAGATACGGGTGCATTTGCGCGGATACTGCACCGAAATGACAAAAAAACGGGCGAAGGCATGAGCCTAGAACGACATAGTGAGATATCCGGCCGCGCGCCGCGCATTTTGTTTTACAGCCACGATACGTTCGGGTTGGGCCATTTGCGCCGTTCCCGTGCGCTGGCCGCCGCAATCACCCAGGCAGATCCGACGGCCTCCGCGCTGATCCTGACGGGCTCGCCCGTGGCGGGGCGGTTTACGTTTCCACGCCGCGTCGACCATGTGCGCCTGCCCGGCGTCACCAAGCGGGCCGACGGTTCATATGCCTCGCAGACCATTGGCATGGGCATCGAAGAAGTCACAGAGCTGCGCGCGCGCCTGATTCAGACCGCGGTCGAGCAGTACGATCCCGACGTCTTTATCGTGGACAAAGAGCCGACAGGGTTTCGGGGCGAGTTGCTGCGCACATTGGAAACCCTTGAACGTTCGCGCCGGACACGGCTTGTCTTGGGTCTGCGGGATGTTCTGGACGAGCCCGAGGTTCTGGCCGCCGAGTGGGCCAGAAAGGACGCAGTGGCCGCGACGGAGCGGTTTTACGACGAAATCTGGGTATACGGCTTGCGATCGGTCTACGATCCGACCAAGGGGCTGCCGCTCAGCCCGGCGGCGCAGTCCCGTATTCACTGGACAGGTTATCTTAGGCGCGATCTTGGCCCCGTTGGCGACCCACCCAAGCAGCCTTACGTGCTGATCACGCCCGGCGGCGGCGGAGACGGCAAGGCGCTCGTCAATCTGGTGCTGTCCGCTTACGAAAGCGACCCCGACCTGTCGCCAAGGGCGGTGCTGGTCTACGGACCGTTCCTGTCGGGCGAATTGCGGGAAGAGTTCGAAACGCGCGTTGCCGCGCTTGATGGGCGTGTTACCGCGGTAGGATTTGAATCGCAGATTGAAACCCTGTTTGCCGGCGCCACCGGAGTTGTCTGCATGGGCGGGTACAACACCTTTTGCGAGGTTCTGTCCTTTGACAAACGTGCGGTCATCGTACCGCGCACGACACCGCGCCTGGAACAGTGGATCCGGGCTTCCCGGGCCGAAAACCTGGGCCTGATCCGCATGCTGGACGAACGCCGGGAAGGGTTGACAACCGAGGCAATGATCCAGGCCATTCGCAATATTCCGCACCAGCCGCTGCCGTCAGAAGCCATCCGGGGCGGATTGTTGGGCGGGCTGGATTACGTGACCGATCGCATTGAGGTTCTGCTGGGCCGCAAACGGGAACGGGCCACCGGATGACCGCAGACCTGCCGAAACTGGCGGTGCTGGTCAAAGGTTGGCCGCGCCTGTCCGAGACGTTCATCGCCCAGGAACTGGTGGCCCTGCAAGAGGCTGGCCACCGCTTTGAGATTTGGTCCCTGCGCCGCCCAACGGATGTCAAGCGCCACCCTCTGCACGACCGATTTCAGGGTCGTGTCCATTACCTGCCCGAGTACTTGTACGAAGAACCCGGCCGTGTCTGGGCTGCCCGTCTTGTGGCGCGGGCTTTGCCTGGCTACAGCCAGGCTTACCGCGTCTGGCGCGATGATCTGCGCCGCGACCCTAGTCACAATCGCATCCGGCGCTTCGGGCAAGCCTGCGTTCTGGCCGCCGAACTGCCGGAGCAAACGCTGGCGCTTTATGCGCATTTCATGCACACGCCCTCCTCGGTCGCGCGATATGCCGCGATCATGCGGGGATTGCCGTGGAGCTTTTCCGCCCACGCCAAGGACATCTGGACCTCACCAGAATGGGAGAAGCGGGAAAAACTGCGGTCCGACACGTTTGGTGCCACCTTCGGGGCCACTTGCACCGCAATTGGCGCAAAACACCTGCGTGGGCTTTCTGATGATCCCGCGCGGATTGAACTGATCTATCACGGGCTGGATCTGTCGCGCTTTCCGTCCCCTCCCAACCGTATGATCCGGGCCGCAAACGACCCGTTTCACATGCTGTCCGTCGGCCGGTTGGTCGAAAAAAAAGGGTTTGACCGACTGATCGACGCATTCGCCCTGTTACCGGATGCACTGGACTGGCACTGGACCCATATCGGGGGCGGTTCATTGAACAAACAGCTGCAGGAACGGGCCGTCGCTGCGGGTTTGGCGGACCGGATCAGCTGGAAAGGTGCCTGCGATCAGCCCGAAGTGATCGAGGCGATGCGGCGTGCCGACCTGTTTGTTCTTCCCAGCCGGATTGCGGTGGACGGCGACCGTGATGGTTTGCCCAACGTGTTGATGGAAGCGGCCTCTCAGCAGTTGCCAATCCTGTCCACCCCGGTTTCCGCCATTCCCGAGTTCATCGAGACCGGCGTGCACGGTGTTCTGGCGGACGATGATCCCGCAGCGCTGGCATCCGCAATGTCCGGTGTTGCCGCCGATCCGGAAGAGGCGGCCAGAATGGCTGCGGCGGCTTACAAGCGCCTGATCACCGAATTCCAAATGGATCCCGGCATTGCCCGGCTGTCCGCCCGCCTGAACGCCTTGTGTCTGGAACCTGCCTGATGGCACGGGTTGCCTTTTACGCCCCCATGAAATCTCCGGACAGCCCGGTTCCCTCGGGCGACCGCGAAATGGCGCGCAATCTAATGAAGGCGATCGGCGCGCAGGGGGACAAGGTCGACCTCGTTTCCACGCTCCGCATCTATGACAAGACCGGAGATACCGGAATCCAGCAGGCGCTGCATGCCGCGGCACGGGTCGAAGTGGAACGCGTTCTGGACACGATGCCAGCCGAAACGGCTCTGTGGGTGACCTATCATAATTATTACAAGGCCCCTGATCTGCTGGGGCCACAGGTCTGCAAGGCCCGGGGTATTCCGTATGTGCAACTAGAAAGCACCCGCGCCTCCAGCCGGCTGAACGGCCCATGGGCCGATTTTGCCAGCGCTGCGCACCGGGCCTGCGATGCGGCGCGGGTGATCTACTATCACACCGCCAACGACCTGATCACGCTGGAACGGGACCGATTTGGCGATCAAATCCTGGCCGAGTTGCCGCCGTTTCTGCCCATTGCAGATCTGCCCGCCGTTTCGGAACGCAACGGGCCCATGCTGGCGGTCGGCATGATGCGGCATGGCGACAAGCTGACCTCGTACCGGGTTCTTGCCGACGCACTGGCCCAGCTTGACGGGGAATGGGCCTTAAATATCGTTGGCGATGGGCCCGCCCGACCCGAAGTCGAAGCACTGATGGCCCGGTTTAACGGGAAGGTGCGTATTCTGGGTCTGCTGGACCGGGCCGGGGTCCAAACTGCCTACCTAAAGTCGTCCTTTCTTGTCTGGCCCGGCGTGAACGAAGCCTATGGCATGATCTATCTTGAGGCTCAGGCCTGTGGCCTTCCGGTTGTTGCGCAGGACAGACCCGGTGTTTGCGATGTTCTGGCCCCCTCGGACCATCCGACTGTCGAAGCGGGCGCTCAAGGCCTGGCCGACCGGATGCAGCTGTTGCTGAATGACTCGGTCCTGCGCCGCGCGCTGGGAGAAAACGCGCGCGCGCATGTGGCAGCGCGCAACCTGATGCCCGAAGCCACCAGGCGCTTCTGGCAACACGCCCGCCCGCTATTGGGGGTGCCTACATGACCCGGCTTGCCCTTCTTCGCCATGGCCACACGCATTGGAACCGTGCGGGGCGCATTCAGGGGCGCAGCGATATTGCACTGGATGACGACGCGCAAGCCGAGCTTTCGGGTTCCGCCCTCCCTTCCCCGTGGGACACGGCCGAGCTGTGGTCCAGCCCTCTGACGCGTGCAAGCGAAACGGCGCGACTGGTGTCCGGACGCGCGCCGCAGACATCAGACGCCCTGATCGAAATGAACTGGGGGGCCTGGGAGGGTAAGCGTGGCGTTGACCTGATCGCAGATGCCAGCAGCGGTTACCGCCATATCGAGGACTGGGGATGGGATTTCCGCCCCCCAAACGGAGAAAGCCCGTCCGACGTCCGAGCCCGTCTGGCCCCTTGGCTGTCAGGCCTGCAAAGGGACACACTTGCCGTCTGCCATATCGGTATCATGCGGGTCATTCTGGCGCAGGCCTGGGGGTGGGACTTTAACGGCCCCGCACCCTTCAAAATCAAGCGCAACCGGCTGTATATCGTCGACATGAGAAACATGCACCCTGATCCCGAACCGGTTCGCCTGCTGCGCCCGAAGGGCAGTTCATGAAGGTTCTGATCGTAGTCACGCACCTGTTGGGCACTGGTCATCTCAGCCGTGCCCTGACACTTGGGCGCGCCTATGCGCGGGACGGGGCTGAGGTGTTGGTCGTATCTGGCGGGATGCCCGCACCGCAACTGAACAGTGCGAGGCTGACGCTTTTCGGGCTGCCTCCCCTGCGGTCGGATGGAACGGACTTCACGCGACTTCTGACCGAAACAGGCTCTGTTGCGGACGACATATATCTGTCAGCCCGGATCGTCGCGCTGACGCAGGCCGTTCGGCGTTTTCAGCCGGATGTTCTGATCACCGAACTGTTTCCGTTTGGTCGGCGCTCGCTGGCCCGAGAGTTCACGGCTGCCCTTGAAGCAGCACATGGCCTGCCGCGCCGCCCGCTGATTCTGGGGTCGATCCGCGACATCCTTGCGCCGCCCTCCAAACCAGAGAAAGCTCATCGCGCACTTGCGATGGTGATGCGGTACTATGACGGCATCCTTGTCCACTCGGACCCAAAATTCACGAAACTGGATGTCAGTTGGCCTGTCACGGCTGAGCTGTCCGAGCGGTTGCACTACACCGGTTTTGTTGCCCCACCGGCACCGCAACCGCACGCGGACGGCGTCGGCCGGGACGAGGTCATCGTCAGCGCCGGTGGCGGATCGGTGGGCCAGCCGATCTTTCGCGCGGCCATCGAGGCCGCCCAAAAGATGCCAGACAGGCGCTGGCGCCTGCTGGTCGGCGGACGAGACGCAAGCGCGCGCATCGCCGATCTGTCGAAACAGGCCGAAGGCACCAACATCACGCTGGAACCGGTCCGGCCGGATTTTCGTGAAATGCTTCCAATTGCCGCCGCTTCGGTCAGCATGTGCGGTTACAACACTGCGCTGGATATTCTGCAAAGCGGAACGCCGGCGGTTTTCATACCCTTTGACGACGGCAATGAGGTCGAACAGGGTTTGCGCGCTCAAAGCCTTGCAGATCTTCTGGGCATCGGGGTGCTGCCCAGCGCCCGGTTAAGCGGCACTGCTCTGGCCGAGGCTGTCGGCACAGTCTTGTCAGACGGTGCACGCGTGGTTCCGACACAAGGGTTCGATGGCGCACGGAAAGCCGTCGAGATCACGAAAACGCTGCTGGAGCGGTGCCGATGACCGCAAACTGGAACCCTCTGACACACGAACTGAAACTCTGGTCGGATGCAGAGTTGACCCTGCCGCTTTGGTGGCGGGACGACGATGCGGTAACCGTGACGCCGCAGCTTGAAACCCTGTCGGCTCTGTCTTGCCGCATCGGCCTGCCCGTACATCTTGCCGTAATCCCCCGCGACGCAGACCAAGCCCTGGTCGATTATGTCGCGCAGCATTCCGAACTGGTCCCGGTGGTGCACGGGTGGTCCCATCAAAACCATGCGCCGACCACCGAGAAAAAAGCTGAATTCCGCCTGCATCGTCCAATGGCGCAAATTGCGCAGGACGCGGGGGCTGGGTTTTCGACTCTGCACAAACTGTTCGGCGACCGGCTCAGGCGTGTTTTCGTTCCGCCATGGAACCGCATCACCCCCGAAGTGGCGCAGGTTTTGCCCGATCTCGGCTATCGCATTCTGTCAACGGCAACGCCGCGTGCGTCAAGGCTGGCCGCGCCTGGTCTGGAACAGGTGAATACCCATCTGGACCCGATCGACTGGCGTGGGACACGGGGACTTGTTGATCCGGACATACTGATCACCCGAACCGCAGGCTTCCTGCGCGACCGGCGCGAAGGTCGCGCGGACAATGCCGAACCGTTTGGCGTGCTGACCCACCACCTGGTGCACGATCCAGACATCTGGCGATTTACCGAAACCCTGCTGGCCAGATTGCTGGACGGACCCACAGAAATCTGGGTCGCCCCCCCCATCCGATACACCCACGGAGTACCCGATGAGCCGACTTGATTCCATGCTGCGCCGCCTGACCGCGCAACGCGACGGTCTGAACTGGGCTGCAGCCCGGATCGCCGAAACACCTGGGGATATTCTGGATATGGGACTTGGCAATGGCCGGACCTATGACCATTTGCGGGAGATCCTGCCCGACCGGCGCATCTGGGTCATGGATCGCGTGTTGCAATGCCATCCCTCCAGCACACCCCCGGCCGAAGATTTTCTGCAGGGCGAGGCAGAACCGATGCTGGAAAAGCTGGCAGAAAACGGCCCCTGCATCGCCATGGCCCACTATGATTTCGGACGCGGCATCAAGGAAGAGGATGTTGCCGAGGCCACCCGCCTCAGCCCGCTGATCGCGCGGGTCATGCTGCCGGGCGGATTGCTGATCTCCGGCCAGCCCCTGGTGGGATTCAAGCAATTTGCCGGACCCGAGACCATAGCCCCGGACCGCTATCTGTTCTACAGGACCTGAGCGGCCTTTACCCTGCCGCTCTAAGCGACGCGGCGCCCTCGCGACCAAGCCGCGCTCAGCGCCGGAATACCATCGCGCAGGCGAAAGCGGATCAGATCGGCACGCAAACCCGCGCGCAGTTCACCCCGATCGGCCAGACCGGCGGCCTGCGCGGGGGTCTGTGTCACTGTCTTCAGGCCCTGCGCCATGTTGCCCCACAGCTCACCCAGCATCGTGGCGGACAGCAGCAGCGCCGACGGCACGTAGTCCGAAGACAGAATATCCAGATGTCCAAGTTCGGCCAGATCACGGGCGGCCACATTGCCCGAATGCGAACCACCCCGGATCACGTTCGGCGCGCCCATCATAACCTTGATGTCATGCGCATGGCAGGCCTGCGCCGCCTCGACCGTTGTGGGAAACTCGGCCAGACGAATGCCGTGACCGGCTGAGATACGAACCTGATCTGCTGTGGTGTCGTCATGGCTGGCAAGAACCGCACCGAACCTACGGGCGGCCTTGACCGCCTCGGTTTCGTGTTTGTCACCATTGCGTTCCCGCAGCCCCCTGAGCTGGGCCACGTGCCGCGTGAACATCGCGTCATCCATCGCGTATTTGCCCTTCAGATAGGCTTCAAGCTTGTTCATGTCCCGGAACTGCCGCTGCCCCGGCGTATGATCCATCAGCGAGACCAGCCCGACACGATCTTCGGGGCCGAATTCGGCCAACTCCTCGATCAGCGTTTCCGAACAGACCTCGGCCCGCAAATGCAGAAAATGGCTGATCTTCAATGCGTCCTGCTCGCGCAACTGCCACAGCTCGCGCGACAAACCCCGGGCATATTTTCCGTAACGCCCCGCGCCCGAAGGTATGGAACCCACGCGCATGGCATCAAAGACGGTCGTAATGCCGGTGCTAGCAAGTTCCGCATCATGGGCAATGATGGCCGCGGCGTGCGGCCAGTGTACGTTTGGACGCGGCTGAATGTGACGCTCCAGATTGTCGGTATGCAATTCGACAAGACCGGGGCTGACGTAATCGCCTTCGCAATCCGCCGCCCCCTTGGGGACTGCCACCCCAGTATCGACCTGAGCAATGGTTTCGCCGAGGATGCGAATGCTGCCCGTAACCGTTTCATCGGGCAAAACAAGCGTCGCATTGGCAAGGATCAATTCTTCTGTCATCTGAACTTCACGCAGTTTGGGCTATGGATCGGCCACACAGGTAGGAGGCCAATGTGACATTCACGCGATACGCGATCTATTTTGCGCCACCCGGCGACGCGGACTGGACAAGGTTCGCAACAAGCTGGTTGGGTTGGAACATGGAAACGGGCTCCGTGGCAGCGCATCCGTCCGTGGACGGCGTTGACGTAGCCACCGTCACCGAGGTTCCGCGCAAATACGGCCTGCATGCGACGATGAAACCGCCCTTCCGCCTGCACAAAACCCGAACAGCCGCAGAACTGCAGGACGCCTGCATACGACTGGCGGCATCCTACGCTCCGGTCAAGTTGGAGGGTCTGGAGATTGCGCGGCTCGGCCGCTTCCTCGCCCTGTGCCCCTTGGGAGACACCGCGAAACTTGGCGAACTGGCCGCCGCTTGTGTTCGCGATCTTGATACGTTCCGCGCCCCTGCGACCGACGCGGATCTGGCCCGCCGTCGTGGCAACGGCCTGACACCGGAACAGGACGCCAATCTGGTCAACTGGGGCTACCCTTACGTGTTGGATTCGTTCCGATTTCACATCACGCTTAGCGGCAAACTGGACAAACCCACCCTTCGCAGCGTTCAGGCAGCGCTTGCAACACACCTTGAACCGATGCTGCCAAACCCGTTTCGGATCGACGACTTGGCATTGGTGGGCGAGGCTGAAGACGGTCGGTTCCATCTGATCCATCGCTACGCTCTTTCCGGCTGAAGCCGGGACAGGATCTCATCCACTGTGGCATCAAGGGGCCCTGAGTTGTCGATTTCGATCACCCGGTTCAAACCTTCGGGCAGCGAAGCCTCCGCCCGACCCAGACGACGCGCTTGTTCCGCTGCACTTTCACGTCCGCGCGCCGACAGGCGTTGTGCCAGAACGTCCGGATCTGCGGTCAGCGTCACGACAATCAGCTCACCAAACACATCCTGCGCCTGCAACAGGACCGCACGCGACAGGTTGACCAGCAACGCCTCGGCCCTGCGGCGCTGATCCGCGACCCCGCCCGGAATTCCGTACTGCAACCCATGGGCGCACCAATGCAGCGCAAACGCGCCATCCTGTGCCATTAGTCGGAACATCTCGACCGGAACACGTTCGAAATCTTCACCGCCTTCGCCTTCGGGTCGCGTGATCACCCGCCGCACCCGCTGAATGCCGTCCACCCGCGCCTCCAACGCCTCCATCACACTGTCCTTGCCCACACCCGAAGGGCCAACAATCGCTATGACGGGGGCCAAGGTCATGCAGCCACCCCCGGCGTGAAATCCGAGACGTTGACCTCGCGATCGCACACCCGCTCCCGCGCCGCGACATCGTGGAAAATCCCGACAATCGCAGCGCCGCGCTCCTTCGCCTCCTGGATCAGCGACAGGACGGTTTCACGATTTTGCGCATCCAGACTGGCTGTAGGCTCGTCCAGCAGCATGGCAGGATATTCATGCGCAAGACCACGCGCGATGTTCACCCGCTGCTGTTCGCCGCCCGAAAATGTCGTCGGGCTGAGTGTCCAAAGGCGTTCGGGAATACTCAGACGCCGCAGCAACCCGGCCGCGCGGTCCAAGGCCGCCTGCCTGTCGCAGCCAACCGCCAACAACGGCTCGGCCACTACCTCAAGCGTCGGCACCCGGGGCACCACGCGCAGGAACTGGCTGACATAGCCCAACGTCTCTCGCCGTAACGCCAAAATCTCGCGCGGTTCAGCCCGCGCCACATCCACCCCGCCGACCCGCACCTGACCCGAGGCGGCCAGATAATTTCCGTAGATCAGCCGCATCAGGGTCGACTTGCCCGCTCCGGAGGCTCCGGTCAGGGCCACGCATTCACCCGGTCCGACTTGCAGACAGGCACCTTCCATCACCGGGATCACCGCGCCGCCCTGATTGTGCAGGGTGAAGCTCTTGCTCACGTTGACTAACTCAATCATCGCACTTCATCTTTTCCCAAATAGTCAAACCTGCAGAACGCTCGACACAAGCAGCTGCGTATAGGCGTGTTGCGGGTCGTCCAGCACCTGATCCGTCAACCCAGCTTCGACCACGCGACCATCCTTCATCACTATCAGCCGGTCTGCCAGCAGGCGCACCACGGCCAGATCATGGGTGACAATAATGGCGCTCAGCCCCATTTCACGCACAAGCCCACGCAGCAGATCCAGCAGACGCGCCTGAACCGAGACATCCAGTCCGCCGGTTGGCTCATCCATGAACACCAGCCGCGGTCCGGTCACCAGATTCCGCGCGATCTGCAACCGCTGCTGCATCCCGCCCGAAAACGCGGTCGGGCGGTCATCGACACGCTCTGCCTCGATTTCGACCCGGCCCAGCCAGTCGATGGCCTTGTGGCGGATATTGCCGTAGTGACGATCGCCGACCGCCATCAGCCGCTCGCCGATATTGCCGCCGGCACTGACCGACATGCGCAAACCATCCCGCGCATGCTGATGCACAAAAGCCCAGTCGGTACGGCCAAGCATCCGACGTTCGGGTTCCGACATGGTAACGGTGTCAACCGGTCCATTCGCCCGAGTTTCAAAGATCACCTGACCCGCATCCGGTTCCAGATGCCCCGCCAGGCAGTTCAGAAGGGTCGACTTGCCTGACCCGCTTTCGCCCACGATCCCCATCACCTCGCCAGGGTAGAGGTCGAAGCTTACATCCATGCACCCGATCCGTGCACCATAGCGTTTCCGGATGCCTTTGACCTGCAACAAAGGGGTCATGCCGCGCTCTCCTCAGCCAATCGGCCCACATGGCCTGCCTCACGGCGTGACCGGCAATAGTCAGTGTCAGAACAAACAAACATCCGGTTGCCCGCATCATCCATGATCACCTCGTCCAGATAGCTGTCCTCGGCCCCGCACAGATTGCACGGATGGTCGGCCTTCGTCGCTTCAAACGGATGGTCTTCGAAATCGAGGCTCACGACTTTGGTGTGCGGCGGGACCGCGTAAATCCGCTGCTCCCGGCCCGCGCCAAACAGCTGGATCGCATCCATTTCAAGCTTGGGGTTGTCGAATTTCGGGATCGGCGACGGGTCCATGACATAGCGGCCCGACACCTTGACCGGATAGGCATACGCGGTCGAAATCGCGCCGTGCTGGCTGATATCCTCATACAGCTTCACATGCATAAGCCCGTATTCCTCAAGGCTGTGCATCTTGCGCGTCTCTGTCTCGCGCGGCTCCAGAAAACGCAGCGGCTCCGGGATCGGCACCTGATAGACAAGTATCTGATCTTTGGTCAGCTTCGCCTCGGGGATGCGGTGGCGGGTCTGAATGACTGTGGCCTTGGCCGTCTCTTCGGTTGTCGCGACGCCCGCCGTATTCTCGAAGAACTTGCGGATCGACACCGCATTCGTCGTGTCATCCGCGCCCTGATCGATCACTTTGAACGTGTCATCAGGCGTCAACGTCGCCGCTGAAACCTGCACACCCCCGGTGCCCCAGCCGTAAGGCATCGGCATTTCACGGCTGGCAAACGGCACCTGATAGCCCGGAATGGCAAGGCCTTTGAGGATGGCCCGGCGTATCATTCGCTTGGTTTGTTCGTCCAGATATGCGAAGTTATACTCAGTCATTTGGCGTATCGTTTTGTTTTTTGGTGTTTTTGTGGACGTAATGTTAATTGGTTCGTTCTTATTGATCGTTTTCTTCTATTTGCTTTGGCACACCCGCCATGCAAAACGGCGACGTGAGGCGCAACAACGCGACCCAACAGACGAATGGAGCGCGATCGGCGCTCCGACGCAGACCTCTCTCGGCAAAAATCCGCCAGCCCGCGCGGATACACCGGAGCGTTCCCCAGCTCACTTCGCCCCGGACGGACAATCCTGAACCCCGTCACAGGAAACCCCTTTCGGTCAGTTCTGCCTCCAGCGCCCGCGGCGTCGTAAAGTGAATACCATCCATGCCAACCGCACGCGCGCCTTCGACATTGTGCAGACCGTCATCGATGAACACACACTCCTCGGGCGCAATACCGGCACGAGCGCAAAGCAGTTCGAAAATTCGCGCGTCGGGCTTCATCACGCCCTCCTGCCCCGAAACGACCAATGTTCCGAACACCTCGCCCAGACGCGGGTGCACCTTCAGTCCTTCTGGCCAGGTTTCGGCTGACCAGTTGGTGATGGCATGAACTGGAGTACCCTGCGCCCTGAGCCGGTCCAGAACATCCCAGGTTCCATGGATCGCGTTTTCAACGGTACGCGTGTACAATCCTACATATGCCGCAAAAAGGCGCTGGTCCTGCGGATCGTCAAGTTCCTGTGCCAGATCGGCAAAACGCTCGCCATTGTCTCCGCGCGCATTGCGCGCCAGGAAGTCCGTACGTTCGATAAACGCATGTGCGGCGTCTTCCGACCCAAGCGCCTCGGCCCAGGCCAGATGCGGTTTCCAGTCGACCAGTACACCGCCAATATCAAAAACAACCGCCTTCATTCTGCTGCCTCCTTCCCTGTAATCCGTTCTTCGGCTTCCCGGCGCAGTTTTCGCACCAATTCCAGTTCAGACTGGAAATCCACGTAGTGCGGCAACTTGATATGCTCGAGAAAGCCCGTGGCCTGAATGTTGTCCGCGTGGCTCAGAACAAACTCCTCGTCCTGGGCCGGGGCGCCCAGATCGTCCTCGCCCAGTTCTTTCCAGCGCAGGGCACGGTCAACCAGAGCCATTGCGATGGACTTTCGCTCGGACTGGCCGAAGACCAGACCATAGCCGCGCGTAAACTGCGGCGGTTCGGTTTTGGACCCTTTGAACTGGTTCACCGTTTCGCATTCGGTCAGTTCGACCTCGCCAATCTCGATGGAAAAGCCCAACTCTGGGATGTCCATCTCGACCGCGACCTTGCCAATCCGCAACTCTCCCACGAACGCATGATTGCGGGCATAGCCGCGCTGGGTCGAGTAAGCCATGCCCAGCACAAACCCCTCATCCCCGCGCGTTAGGGATTGCAGGCGCAGTGGCCGGTTAGACGGGAACTCCATCGGCTCGCGTGTCAGGTCCCCCGGTGTCTCGTCGCTGGGCGGTTCATCCTGAATGATATCCTCACCCTTCAGGAATTCGGTGATATGCGGTGTTGGTTCCTGCCTGGCAGACCCTTCGGGCGCAGCAGCCACCTCTCCGTCAGCGGCCAGTTTGAAATCCAGCAGACGGTGCGTGTAATCAAAAGTCGGCCCAAGAACTTGTCCACCCGGCGCATCCTTGAAGGTGGCCGAGATGCGGCGATCACATGCCATGCCACCCGTCTCAACCGGACTGGAATAACCAAACCGCGGCAGTGTCGTGCGATAGGCCCGGATCAGGAAAATCGCCTCGATCAGATCACCGCGTGCCTGTTTGATCGCCAGCGCCGCAAGATCTGGATCGAACAGGGACCCTTCGGCCATCACGCGGTTCACGGCGAGGCTCAGTTGTTCCCGGATCTGCGCAAGGCTCAGCTCGGTAACATCCGTTGATCCGCGCCGTTCCTCGGCCAACCAGGCATGGGCGTTTTCGATGGCTTTCTCGCCACCTTTGACAGCAACATACATCGCTTAACCCTCTGCCCTGATCTGCGTGCTGCGCGGCAATGCCGCGACCTGGGTGCCACAGGTGAAAAAGAAGTCACATCCCAGCGGGTAGAGCGCCGCATTGCCTTGCAAAGCCGAGACGTCCGGCAGCGACAGATGCGCCACCTCCTTGATGCCCGGCCCGCTGAGTGCCGCGCCCTGCTGTTCGAGCGCGTCGCATTCCACGATCAGCGTGGCAGACCGGTCGGGATATTCCGGCGTGCCAATCCGGTAGGAGTTCAGCGGCATGAGATCTTCCCAGCGGCCAACCGAGAAATCGGCCTCGGCCGCGGGAACAATCGGCGCTCCGGTATGGAAGGTCAGCCATTTCCGCACCGCTTCGGTATCAGCCTCCCCAGCAAGGTGAACGCGGGTTTCAGGATCACATAGGGTCAACAGCAACGTACCCGCCGCTATGGACAAAGGTGCAGGGGGTTCAGCACCAGTCAGGTCACGCACCTCTCCGGGTCGCGCCATGACGGTCATTGCCGCACGAAAGGCATGTGCGGCATCAATCGGCGCATTTAGGAACCCACCCGAGAATTGGGTTTGCGCGCTCATTGATTTTCTCCGCGTACCATGGTGAAGAACTCGACTTTGGTGGCCGCTGCCTTGGCCGCACGTGCCGTCTTGGTGGCCTGCATCTCCCGTGCGAGCGGATCAATCACTTTTGCCCGGACCATGTCGGCAGACCCGGTCTGCATCAGCGCATCGACCAGAGCCGCCGTTCGGGCCTTATCCCGGGATCGGCCCTGAACATAGCCGTGCCCGACCGTGCCATCCTCCAGCACCAGTGAGCATCGCGTCACTGTCATCTCACCCAGATTAAACGGGGCACCCGTGCCACCCGTGCGACCGCGCACCATGACGCCACCGATTTCGGGCGCACGCAGCCATTCATATGTCGGGTTCAGCTGCAGGCCGTCCCATAGCGCCATCAGGGCATCCTGCGGCGCCCGGGCCAGCACACCCATCCATGCCTGCCTGGTTTCGGCTGATTTATCTGTCTGTTCCACCATCAAAGCCTCTTGGCCAGGTTGTCTATTTTTACTATACAACTAGACAAATATTACACCTGTTGATCTCGAGTCGCAATCTCCGCAGCCGTGAAGTTTTTATGACATGAGCAAAACACCGATCTGGAAAAGCATCGCCCTGACCCTGACCTCGGACATAGCCGAGGGCCGCTACAACACCGGCGACCGCCTGCCGACCGAAGCGCAATTGGCCGCAACCCATGGCGTAAACCGGCATACCGTTCGACGGGCTTTGTCCGATCTGGCCGAGCATGGGTTGGTCCACGCCCGGCGCGGTGCAGGCGTGTTTGTTTCGGCCCGCCCCACCGACTACCCGATTGGCAAACGTGTCAGATATCACAAGAACATCTCGGCCAGCGGCAAGATCCCGGGCAAACGGGTACTGGCCCTGACGACCCGCACATCTGATGAGGCCGAAGCGGAAGCGCTCGGCCTGCAAACAGGTGACCCGGTTCATGTCTATGACGGCTTGTCTCTGGCTGACGGGCAACCTGTGGGTCTGTTTCAGAGCGTCTTTCCGGCAGAGCGATTTCCCGACCTACTGGACGCCCTGTCCGAAAACGCATCGGTGACAAAGGCCCTGCAAACCTGCGGTGTACCGGATTACACCCGTATTTCGACCCGCCTGACCGCGCGGTCCGCCAGCGCAACGCAGGCACTGCATTTGCATTTGACCGAAGGTGCCCCCGTGCTGCATTCGCTGGGGATAAACGCTGATCCTGACGGACAGCCCGTTGAATATGGCAAGACCGTATTCGCGGGTGAGCGCGTAACACTAACCCTAAGCGAAGAATAAAACGGGATTGCTCCCGCCCGTCTTCAACCTCCTGACGGAGGCCTCATCCCGTTGGGCATAGCGCCGCGCAATGCGCGGCGCCGGGCCCAAGGCCGCCAAGGGGCGTCGGCGCAGCCGATGTCCCCGCAGGCGCGGGAGCCGTCTTGGCTGACTTGATCACGCCTCGTGTTTTTCCAGAAATGCTTCGGCAGACATGGCACGGAAATCTGGCAGGGCAATACGAAGCCTGCTGTTGTCCCAATCCCACCAGGCCAGTGCCATCATGCGATCTGCAATATCCTCGGGAAAGCGACGACACACTGGTTGTGCAGTCACACCAGCAACAATCGTGTATGGCGCTACATCCTTGGTGACAATCGCACCAGAGGCGACGACCGCGCCATGGCCGATGGTAACCTCGGGCTTGATGATCGCGGCATGACCAATCCACGTGTCATGGCCGATAAACGCTGTGCGACCCGCGCGATGGGCAAACCAGTCGGCATCGTCCTCGGCATCGTCCCAATAGTCAGCTGACCGATAGTGGAAATGATGCAGCGAGGCTTTCTCCATCGGATGATCGGTCGCCCCGATCCGAGTGAAGCTGGCGATGTTCGCAAACTTGCCGATCCGGGCATTGGCGATGTCGCAGGTCCGGTCGCAATAGGAGTAATCGCCGAACTCGGAATTCGCCACGCGGGTACCGGCACCGATCTCGACAAACTCGCCAAAGGTGCTGCCGGCAATCTGGCAATCGGGATGGATGAACGGCTGGTCGGAACGCAGTCGCGCCATGGTCTTTTTGTCCTTGTTCTTAGGTCACGGCAATAGGAACGGCTTGCCCTTGCGATCCCGCGGTTTGCGCGTCTTTCCGGTTTCACCCTGGATCAGACGTCGGCGCAGCCAGCCCGAGAACCAATCCATCAACATCACCATCAGGATGATCAGGACGATGTAATAGGCGACCTCTTCCCAGTCTTTTTGCGTAATGATGGCCTGCGTCAGCAGCAGGCCGATCCCGCCGCCGGTGATCGCACCGATCACGGTAGCGCTGCGGGTGTTGGATTCGAGGAAGTAAAGCAACTGGCTCAACAACACCGGAGTGATCTGCGGGATCACCCCAAAGCGATAGCGCTGTGGCGCGTTCGCTCCGGTGGATTGCACGCCTTCGATCTGCTTCTGATCCACATTTTCCAACGCCTCCGAGAAAATCTTGCCGAATGTGCCTGTGTCCGTCACCAGAATGGCCAGTGCCCCCGTCAACGGGCCGGGACCAAAGGCCCGGGCCAGAACAACCGTCCAGATCAATGCGTCCACGCCACGGACAAAATCGAACACCCGGCGCGTGATAAAGCGTACCGACCGCAACGGATTGAAATTGCGCGTCGCCATGAAGGCCAGCGGCAATGCGATCAGGCCAGCCCCAAGGGTTCCCAGAAAGGCCATCAGAATGGTCTCAAAGATCGCCCAGGCCACATCCTGATGCCGCCACATCTTGTTGGTCCAGAAGTCATTGAAGATCGCACCGGCTTCACCTGATGCGGCACGCCCCATCAACTCCGAGAAGGATTTTCCGTAATACGGGCTATCCAGCGTGAACCAGAACAGCTCCCAACCAGTGAAATAGCGGAATACTTCTGATCGGTTGCGGGTAACCGTCAGACGGCCCGCATCCGTCGTGATCGCCAAACGGTTCTTGGAGACATTGATCCATTCAGGCACATCCTCTGACGGCAATTCCGCCTGCACGCCAGCGGATCGGCTGGGTGTCGCGCGTACCCTACCATAACCCGGGATGTCGTACTCGACCGTCTCAGGACCAAAGCGCACAACGTGTCCGTCTTCCAGATCGATTACGGTCGTCTCACCCAACGCGACCCAATCCGGCGCGGTCCCCTCGGGATAGGCACCCTTGCGCTCACCCTCGATGGCAACCGAAACTTCACCATTGCGGTTGTCGCGCTCGACATGGGTTTTGTAGCTGTAGCTATCCGAAACCAGCGTCTTGCCGTTTTCCCAATTGGCGCGTTCGGCCAGCCCTGGCACGTCAAAGGCAAAGAAGACATAGATCAGGTACAGGACAACCAATCCCGGCAATCCAAAGTTCACGATACGCTTGCGGCTGAACAGGCGGTCGGCCTCGGCCTTGAGGTCATCTATCGACAGGTCGGTGGCAAAGGTACTCATGCCGTAGCTCCTTTTTCCGACCGGTGGGTCAGGCGGTCGCGCAGCAGCCCGGACAGCTGATCCACGATAACGATGGTGACGAAAAGCAGGATGAAGATGGCCGCGGCCTCATCGTAACGCCCCTGCCCCCAGGACATGGCGTTGCGCAACTCGTAGCCCAGACCACCCGCACCGACGAAGCCCAGAATGGCCGAGGCGCGAATGTTGATCTCAAAACGCAGCAGGGCGTAGCTGACATAATTCGGACCGACTTGCGGGATCACGCCCAGATACATGCGTTGTGACCAGTTGGCTCCGACCGACTGCAATCCTTCCACCGGTTTGATCGAGGCGTTTTCATTGACCTCCGAGAACAGCTTGCCCAGCGCACCCGCCGTGTGAATGGCAATGGCGATCATCGCCGGGATCGGGCCACCACCCAGAATGAAGATCAGAACCAGTGCAATCACGATCTCGGGAATGGCGCGGAAGATATCCGAGATCCGGCGGAAGACCGGGATCAGGGATGGCCAAAGCGCCATGCCCCGCGTCGACATCAGCGCCAGAAACGTTCCGCCGATGGTCCCAACCAAAGTTGCCGCCGCCGCGATGTTCAGTGTCTCGATCAATGCGGGAAAAAACTCGACAAGGTTCGCCGGCATAGCGCCGATCTTTTCCCAGGCTTCCGACAACACCTCGGCCGGATAGTCCAGAATGCGATGCCAGCCGTCGGTGAAGCTCCCCGCATTGCGGCTGTCGGCAGTGCGGAATCCCGCAGCCATCAAAGCCACGAACAAGATCAGAAGGATACCACCATAGACCCTCTTGCGTCGCGTCATCGCTGTATATTCGTCGCGGATCTGATCGACGCTTTGGGACCCTGCAGTCAGGTCTGTCATGGAATGCTCCTGAGGGGAAAACGGGGTCCGGTATCGAACCAGACCCCGATCATTGGATAGGCAGGCTTAGTTGGACTTAAGCTTGCGTGCTTCGATGATGATTTCGTAGGCGTCATGCGTGATCGGCTCGAACGCTTTTGCCTCACCCGCGGCAACACCGTAGAAGCATTCGCGGTCTTTCTCATGCAGGCCAGCCATCAGGGCAGTCATCTTTTCTTTGACATCCGCAGGCAGCGCGGTGCGCAGAACTACCGGACCTTCCGGGATCGGCTTGGATTTCCAGATTTCGACCATGTCGTTCATGTCGACCAGACCGGCATCAACAGCGCGGCGCAGGGCACCCGAGTTGTAGCCGTCTTCCCAGTTGCCCAGACCGTCAGCCCAGGTAACGCCACCGTCAACGTCGCCATTGTTGACTGCAACGATGGTCTGCTCGTGACCGCCGGTGAACTTCACTTCACCAAAGTAGTCGCCCGAATCCATGGTCGCACCAGTGGCCTGCGGGATTTCGATCGACGGGATCAGATAGCCCGAGGTCGAGTTCGGGTCACCAAAACCAAAGGTCTTGCCCTTCATGTCATCCAGCGAGGTGATGCCGCTGTCCTTGCGTGCAAACCCGATCGAATAGTAGCCGTAGCCGCCGTCGACATTCACTTTGACCAGAACCGGCTCAACCGCCTCAGGATCGCTCAGATAGGTTTTTGCGTAGCCCGACGCGCCCAACCATGCCATGTCGATGGTGCCGCCCAGCAGACCCTGAATAACGCCGTTATAGTCGGCAGGGGCAAACAGCTTGGTCTCAACGCCCAGCGCTTCTTCGGTGTATTCCCGCAGGCACTCGTTGTTGTTCAGACGGTCCTGAGCGTTTTCGCCGCCCAGAATACCGATGCGGAATTCGCTGATGTCCTGAGCCATTGCAGGTGCGGCCATGGCAGTGGTCGCAACAAGGGCAGCCATTAGTTTTTTCATCTGTCTCTCTCCAGTTTGATTGCCCCGACCTCTCATCGGGCCGGGCGATGAAAGGTCGTGGGGGTGGCTCAGATGGTGGCCTCGGCTTCCATCAGGGCCTTCTGGGTGGCGCCGAGCGTTTCGATCTCGGTCGATGTCGCCTCTTCCGAGAAGCTGGCGTCGGCGCCATAGATTTCGCGGGCAACCCCGGTGGTCAGCTGCTCGGGCAACCCGTCAAACACGATGCGCCCGTCACGCATGCCAACCACGCGGTCGCAATAGCGGCGCGCGGTGTCCAGCGTGTGAAGGTTTGCGATGACGGTGCGGCCGTCCTCTTCGTGGATACGGCGCAGGGCCTGCATCACGACCTGCGCATTCATCGGGTCCAGCGAGGCGATAGGTTCGTCGGCCAGAATAATCCTGGGATCCTGCATCAGGGCACGTGCGATGGCGACGCGTTGCTGCTGCCCCCCCGACAGGGCCTCAGCCCGCTTTGGCGCATGTTCGGCAATGCCAAGACGATCCATTATGTCGATGGCGCGATGGATATCCTCCATCGGGAACAGGTTGAATATCGTCGCCAGTGTCGAGTGTCGGTTCAGCGTCCCGTGCAGCACGTTCGACACGACATCCATGCGCGGCACCAGATTGAACTGCTGGAAAATCATCGCGCACTCGGCCTGCCAGGACCGTTTTTCCCGGCCTTTCAGTCGGGTAACATCGCGGCCTTCGTACAGAATGCGGCCATTGCTGGAATCGGTTAACCGGTTGAGCATTCGCAACAGCGTCGATTTACCCGCCCCGGACCGGCCGATGATCCCGATCATGCAAGGTTTGTCCACATCCAGCGTTGCCGCATCGACAGCAACGTTGTCACCAAATCGCTTGGTCAGTTTTTCGATACGCAGCACGTGCCACCCCCAAATCGTGTTGGTGGCCAGCTAAAGACGGCACTCAACGGGGATGTGTCGGTTCGATGAAAGTTTTGTAACTGCGATCCGTGCTGCAAGTATCGGCCACCCGGCTCCAAGCCCCGCAAACGCGGGATTGGGCCTACCCTTTGGCATCAATCGCGGCTATATGCGCGGGCAACAAGTTACCTGCGCACGAGGCCAGCCATGAGCTTTGACCGTTCCATCAAGATTGCCCCATCCATCCTGTCCGCCGATTTCGCCAATTTCGGACAAGAAATTCAGGCGATCGAGGCCCAGGGCGCCGACTGGGTGCATGTCGATGTGATGGACGGTCATTTTGTGCCGAACCTGACCTTTGGTCCGCCTGCGGTAACGGCATTCCGCCCGCATGTGAAGACAGTGATGGACGTGCATCTGATGATCACGCCGGTCGACCCCTACATTCAGGCTTATGCCGATGCGGGTGCCGACATCCTGACCGCCCATGTCGAGGCAGGCCCACATACGCACCGCACCTTACAGGCGATCCGAGCCGCCGGGATGAAAGCGGGCGTTGCGCTGAACCCGGGAACTCCTGCCGAGGCGGTCGAGCATCTGCTGGACCTGACGGACCTCGTTTGCGTCATGACGGTGAACCCTGGATTTGGTGGCCAGAAATTCATCGATATGACCGCAAAGATCCGCCGCCTGCGGCAGATGATCGGTGATCGCCCGGTTCACATCGAGATTGATGGCGGCGTTGATCCCCAGACGGCACCGTTGGTCGCAGCCGCCGGGGCGGACGTACTGGTCGCCGGTTCCGCCGTATTCAAGGGCGGCTCGGTCTCCCGACCCGAAGTATACGGTGCAAACATTCAGGCAGTCCGGGCGGCCGCAAACTCCGCACTCTAGGCGTCATCGCGGCCAGAGAACCCTGGGGAACTCTTGGCAACGAAACCCAAGCCCGCATGTAACAGGCTTGGGACACCGGCATTCAGCCCTGATAGCAAGAGCCTTTACACAGGAAGGCTCTTGCAGGGTGATCAATCTGCGCCGAACGCTCCGATATAAGACACACCGTTCGCGCCAGTGGTCTGGAATGTTCCGCCAACTTCTTCCGCATTGGGGCCGTAGAAAACACCATGGGCCTGACCGCTGGTTCCCGAACCGGCGACATTCGCCACGAACCCCGAGTTCGAAACGCTGCCGGTACCTGCGAAATCCAGCTCTGGGGCGAGACCGGTGCCCCCTCCGACCAGCAGGCTGTCTGCCACGGTATTGGTGCTGCTCATCGAAACGGTGGAGAAATCTGTCGACACATTGACTTCGGAAACCGTCTGATAGTGGGTTCCATCGGCGCGCCGTGCAATCCCGGTGCTGGCACCCTGATAGCTGGCGGTCTGCCCGCGCGGCATGTCGGCGGTCGGCGTAACCGAGCCATAGGACCCGGCGCCCGCAGTACCGGACGGCTGGTTCCGGTCATGCAACCACGCGCCAAAGGTCTGATACTCGAACCGTGTCCGGGTTGGGTCCAGAATGGTTGCACCGGAATTCAAATCCGGAGAGTTGAAGGTGACCGCTGCCGTACCCTGATCAATCCTGTCACCATTGCGGCTGTCCAGATTGAAACTGGATCCCCCCGAAACAGCCGTCGCCGCAACGATGTTTCCGCCGCTTGTAATCAGCGTCAGATCCGATGGAATCGGGCCAGTCTGGTTTTGAACGATGACTTGACCATTCACCTGATTTGACGAATACGCCTGCACGACTGCCCTGCCATTCAAGGTTGCAGTGCCATCCTGCGGCAGATTGATTTTCTGCGCCAGCGTTGTTGAAATCGGCCCTTCGGCAGAATTTCCACCACCAGAGGACGAATCACCACCGCCGCCGCCATCAAAATCAAGACCGGCGGCTCCGCCGCATGCGCCAAGGAATAATACGGGGATGAATGCTGCAATCAGGCAACGTGTTTGGGAATTCATAACTGCTCCATAGTCAAATCTGAAACGGCACATTAGTTACTCACCCATACGGCGCAAGTGATGCCGCCCGTGCAATCTATAGGATATGTTTTTGTTGTTGAAAATGCGACAGGCACCGTGGGCCGAATTGACGCAAAAGTTTGTTTTCACGGCAAAAATGGTTTCCCGCAACAACAATAATAGACCGCGCCGCTCAATTTCGTTCTGGCGCCGGATGACGTCCAAAAAGGCTTGTTCTTGACCCGTATTCTGCTTACCGCCCTCAGCTTTCTGTTTGTCCTGTTACCCAATACCGAGGTCCGCGCCCAGTCAGAAAACAAAGTTCCAGTCGCTGCGTTTGTCGACGAAACGGAAATCGAAGCTTTGTTTCTAAGTGGCCTTGCGGATCTGCAACGCGGACAACCGCAAGCTGCAATCGAAAAGTTCTCCTCGATACTGGCGGCCAATCCGAATCTCGTGCGGGTCAGGCTGGAACTTGCCCGCGCATTCTTTCTGGCCCATCAGTGGGACCGGGCACGAAACGAGTTCTTTGTCGTTCTTTCCGGCGATCTGCCGGACCCTGTGCGCGCCCGTGTTCTCAGCTACATCCGGCAGATCGACGCCCGCCGGGGGTTCGACTGGGATCTCAGCCTCGGCCTGACCACCGTCGGCAATCCGCGCAAATACGACACGGACCAGATCACACTGAACCTGTTCGGGCTGAAGCTGCCGTTCACGTTGGACCGCGACACCTCGACCGAGCTCGGCCTGCGCGTCACCGGAGCTGCGAATTTCCGCAAACCGGTCGACCTGTCCTTTTCCACCCTCGATACCGTTGCATTTGCATCATTGGCGTTTGACGTGACCGAGGCGCGAACCTCGAACTACGATGACTACATTTTTGTCGGAAGGTTCGGTCTGCGCACCCTCGCCTCGTTGACCACCGTGTCTTTCGGGCCGGCCCTCTCGACCCGACTTGTCGGCGGCAATGTGTTCGAAAACCGCATCGCTCTGGAAACTGCGTTCGAACGCAGAAACCTGCTCGGGGGATCTGTCTTTGGCCTTGTATCCGCGTCGCGCCTGCACAACCCGACAAACAGCGCGCTGGACGGTCATGAGTTTCAGGCCGAACTTGGTGTCCGCCGGTCCATCGGCGGGCGGGGATCCATCGGGTTGAGCGCGCTGATCCAGGACAAGTCAGTCGAAGGCGATCTGGACAATTACTTGCGCAAGCGATTGACCCTGTTTGGTCAGGTCGACACACGCGGCGGCTTCACGTTTCGTCCGTCCGTCTATCTTGAAAACAGGATATTCCAATCACCCAGCCCGATCCTCACCGCCTCGCCGGACGAGACGTCGTGGGGTACGGCAGTCAGGGTCGAAAAAAACGATCTGTTTTTTGGCAACGGCTTCTCGCCGTTCATGCAACTGGAATACAACCGAACTCAGTCTGATATCAGGGCCTACAGCTATATGGAAACCGAGTTTGAGCTGGGCTTCGAGCGGCGTTTCTGAAAACGGGCGGTCCGGTCCGCAGGGCAAACCGCTTGCAGGAGTGGAACGGCCTTATGTTCAGCAGAGTCCGCACCCCGAGATCATTCGCGAAGAAGTCTCGGCCGTGTACGAAGCAAAAAAGGGCGTCCCGCAGGGCGCCCTTTCCGTAGCATTTCGCAGATGCGATTTACTCGATGATCTTCGACAAAAAGCCTCAGCTTTCCGCTAAAAAAAATTATGTTAATTCCGCACGAGCCATGGGGTTTCGACCTTCATCCCTTGATAAACCGCATGCAGAAAAAGATGCGCGATTACTGGATCATTCGAAAACGGCGAGAATTGCAGATTGCCTTCCCTGATACCGTCTTCGGCCTCATAGACAACTTCGTCCCCCTTTATGGTCACAAGTACTTCAAGTTCGGCCAGCTTCTCGGGATCAACAGCAGTTGGATCGTCGGACAAAATGACGAAATCGGCGACTTTTCCAACTTCGATTGAGCCCTTCTGATCTTCTTCGAAATGTTGCCAGGCGGGCCAAATTGTCATGGCTTTCAACGCAGTCATCACATCAACCCTCTGGTGCGGCCCAAGAATGTCACCAGACCGTGTTCGACGTGTAACCGTCGCCGCAAGGACACGCATACTGTCCGGAAAGGCGACCGGGGCATCGTGATGCGTGCCGAACATCATGTCCCGCTCACGCAGCCACCCTGTTGGAGAGATATTGTCGGCATTCACTGGACCGACTGTGTGTTCCCGGTGCCAATCACCCCAGTAAAATGTGTGCATAGGGAAAAGCGTCGGGAACACTCCCAACCGTTTTATGCTGGCAACCTGGTCCTCTCGCAGAAACTGACCGTGAACCAGAACAGGGCGGTTGCCCGGATCCCCATACTTTATCTGCGCCTCTTCGAGGGCCGCAATCAGCATGTCAGATGCCCCTTCACCGTTGGAATGCACGAGGATCTGGAAACCGTTCTCGAAACACCAGTTCACGGCATCCTGGAGTTGCTCCATCGTGATGGCGGAGTATCCTGCATACCCAGCTGCATAGTTGCCAACCGGATCGTAATAGGGTCGATCCCGCAAAGCCGTGAAGCCCTGCGGCGATCCGTCAATTGTCAGCTTGCAGCCACCTACCCGAACCCTGTTGTCATAATCCGCCGAGGTGTTTGCGCCAATATACTCCCTCGACTCAAGAACATCTGGAAACGCGACAACGTCGATAGGAAGTCCTTCTTCGGCGGCAACTTTCTTGAGAGCTTCGACGATTTCACCCGATGACCGGCCTTCTTGCCCGGTCGTATACCCAAACTTTGCCCAAAGTTTGGTTCCGGCTCGGGCAAATGCTGCCAGACCTTCCTCGCCCAGACTCCCCAATATCGGCACCAGAACCGAAAAGAACGCGTATTCTTCCAGAACACCATTTGGTTCCCCGGCCTCATCGCGTTGAATGACACCGCCCGGAGGAGCCTCTGAGGCCGCTGTGATACCTGCCAACTCCAGGGCTTTCGAGTTTGCCACACCCAGGTGCCCAGACTGATGAATAATGACAACGGGCAGGTCCTCGGACACCACGTCCAACTCTTGTCGTGTTGGGTGACGCAGTTCCTTTAGTTGCGCATTGTCGTAACCAAAGCCGATGATCATTTTGACCTTTTCGACAGCCTGCGCATTCTCCTCGGCCCAGTGAGTCAGTGTGGATTGCAGACTGGCGATATCAGTGACCTCTCCATCCGGTGGCGCAAGAAGGTTGGCGGACAAAGCCTGCACACCCCCCAAAACGACATGCCCGTGGCTGTCGACGAAACCTGGAAGCATCGCGCGCCCTTCCAGATCATAGGTTTCGGTTTCTTCACCCTGATGCGCCGACAAGTCAGACAGCGACCCAACGGCAAGAATGCGCCCATCTTTGACTGCGACAGCTTCGGCGGACGGAGCCGTATCGTTCATCGTTACGATGGGCCCTCCGAGATAGATCTTATCTGCAATCTGTTGTGAAGACGCTGAGGTAGATGAGAAAACAACTGCTACGACAAGACAAAATGAACGCGCCGAAAAATGCATCTTATGACTCTTTCTAATTGCAATGTCTCAATACGAAAGAAGTTAGCATTACAGAAGGCGTAGCAAAAACAAAAAAAGGGCGTCCCGTGGGACGCCCTTTCCGTAGCTTTTCGCAGATGCGAATTACTCGATGATTTTCGACACAACGC